>JALSSG010000274.1 GCA_026984355.1 Hydrogenothermaceae bacterium | reverse complement strand
ACAAAGAAAGCTTCATAAACACTGGCTTTCTGCAGGTAGAGTACAAACACCTGTCCTTGAATGGATAATTAACAGAACAGATGAAGCAAAACAAAAGTTAGCAGTAGTAAAAATTCTTGTTGACAACTATCCTATTGAATTTGTTTTTGAGGATAAAAAAGAAGGTAGGAAATTTTACAAAGCTCTTGAATTTGTAATTGTAGAAGAGATAGATAAACAGGAGGAGGAATTATTTGTTAAACCATTTTCTACGGATGTAATGTTAAGAGAAGCTGCTGCAAAGCTTAGATTTTCACCACAAAAAACTATGGAACTGGCTCAGGATTTATTTGAAAGTGGACTTATAACATATCATAGAACAGATAGTATAAGAGTATCACCTGCAGGGGTTGCTGTGGCAAAAGAGTATATATTAGACAACTTTGGAGAAGACTATCTAAAAGTAAGAACATTTTCTTCAGCAGGTGGAGCTCACGAATGTATAAGACCTACAAGGCCTGTTGATGCAGATGAATTAAGGTCGATGATTTATACAATGAACCTTACTGGTATAACTAAAGACCATATAAAATTATATGACCTTATATTCAGGCAGTTTATAGCATCTCAAATGAGAGAAACAGTAGTCCAAAAGACAGTTTACAAAATAAAAGCTTTTGATAAAGAAGTACAGGAAGAGATAATTACAGATATTATAAAAGATGGATACAATCTTATCTTACCTGTACATACTCACAAAATAAAACCAGGGAAACATAACATAAAAGACAGCAAAAAATTTAGCTTAAGACCAAAAGTTCCTTATTACACTTATGCCACTGTAATACAGGATATGAAAGAAAAAGGCATAGGAAGACCTTCAACATATGCAATAACCATAGAAAAACTTCTTGAAAGACACTATATAATTGAGAGAAACGGATATCTATTTCCTACAAAGTTAGGAAGAACTGTTCTAAACATAATAAAATCTAAAGAAGATTTTTATAGATTTGTAAATGAAAACTTTACAAGAGAGCTGGAAATGCTTATGGATAAAGTAGAAAATAATGAAGCAGACTATGAGCAGATTTTAAACAGCCTGTTTAAAGAAGTAATCCAAAAACACTACAAAGAGATAATATCTTATTTTAAGAAAATAAAACGAGAATATGTTCATGAATAAGTTTATATTTATTCGCATATATAAATTAGTAGAGTTTTTTACAACGATTTGATATAATGTTTTAGATATTTAACCTGAGAGGTTATTAAGTGAATTTTAAAGGAAAAACTGTACTTATAACAGGTTCAACAAGAGGCATAGGTAAAGCAATAGCTGTAGCATTTGCTGAAAAGGGTGCTGATGTAATTATAACAGGAAGGGATAAAGGAACAGCTGAAATAGTAGCAAATAATATAAAAAATGAGTTTGGTGTAAATGCTTACGGCTTTGCTTTAGACCTCTCATCTGATATAGAACAGGCATGGAAAGAAATAAAAAATCACATTGAGTTTATAGATATCCTTGTTAATAATGCTGGAATAACAAAAGATACCCTCTTTATAAGAATGAAGGATGAAGACTGGGAACAGGTTATAAATGTTAATCTAAACGGTACATTTAAAATTACAAAGTTAGTAGCTAAAGATATGGTAAAAAGAAAAACAGGAAAAATTATCAATATATCTTCCATAATAGGATTTATCGGTAATATTGGACAAACAAACTATGCAACAACAAAAGCAGGTCTGATAGGATTTACAAAATCTCTTGCAAAAGAACTGGCTTCAAGAAATATAACTGTCAATGCAGTTGCGCCAGGATTTATAGAAACAGATATGACAGAAAATCTTCCAGCAGAAATAAAAGAAAAATATTTAGAACAAATTCCTTTAAAAAGATTTGGTAAACCTCAAGATGTAGCAAATGTTGTTTTATTCCTAGCCTCAGATATGGCTTCTTATATAACTGGAGAAACTATCCATGTAAATGGTGGTATGTATTAAAAATTAAATTTTCAGGAGGTGCGAATATGGCAAACAATATTGAACAAAGGGTAAAAGAGATAATAGCAGACCAGTTAGGAGTTGATGTTGAGCAGATTAAACCAGAGTCTAAATTTGTAGACGACCTTGGTGCAGATTCTCTTGACGTTGTTGAGCTTATTATGGCATTTGAGGAAGAATTTGGAATAGAAATTCCTGATGAAGATGCAGAAAAAATAGCAACAGTTGGAGATGTTCTTAACTACATAAAAGAAAAACAGGGAGCATAATAAATGAGGAGAATTGTTGTAACAGGGGTTGGTGCCATCACCCCCCTTGGCAACAGTGTAGCAGAATTTTGGCAGGGATTAATAGAAGGAAAAAGCGGAATTGATTATATAAAAGAATTTAATCCAGATGATTATAATCTTTCTGTAAAATTTGGTGCAGAGATAAAGAACTTTGACCCTACAGATTATATAGACCCTAAAGATGCAAAAAGAATGAGTAGATATGTTCAGTATGCTTTTGCTGCAGCAAAAGAAGCAATGAAAGACTCTGGACTGGAAATAGATAAAATAGACCACAATAAAGCAGGTGTAATAATAGGAACAGGTATAGGTGGATTAAGAGATATAGAAGCTCAACACTCAGTTATTTTAGAAAAAGGAGCAAGAAGAGTATCTCCATTTTTTATTCCTTCAGGAATATCTAACATAGCTTCTGGATATATATCTATAGAATATGGATTTAAAGGCCCAAATACCTGTGTAGTTACTGCATGTGCTACAGGAACACATGCAATAGGAGATGCATTTAAGATTATTCAGCGTGGAGATGCAGATATTATGATAGCAGGAGGTTCTGAAGCAGCTATAACACCTCTTGGAATGGCTGGGTTTGCCAGTATGAAAGCACTCTCTACAAGGAATGATGAGCCTCAAAAAGCGTCAAGACCATTTGATGCAGAAAGAGATGGTTTTGTAATGGGAGAAGGTGCAGGTGTTCTTGTACTTGAAGAATTAGAACATGCAAAAAGGAGAGGTGCTAAGATTTATGCAGAAATAGTAGGATATGGACTGACAGGAGATGCTTATCATATAACAGCTCCCTGTGCTGATGCAGATGGAGCTAAAAGAGTTATATCTATGGCTTTAAATGATGCAAGAATAAACCCACCAGAAGTAGATTATATTAATGCTCATGGAACGTCTACACCTTTAAATGATAAAGTTGAAACTTTAGCTATAAAAGAGGTTTTTGGAAAACATGCTTATGAGCTAAAAGTTAGCTCAATAAAGTCTATGATAGGACATCTTCTTGGAGCTGCAGGAGCTGTAGAGGCTATTGCTACAGTTAAAACAATAGAAACAGGCATAATTCCACCTACTATTAATTATGAACATCCAGACCCAGAATGTGATTTAGACTATGTTCCAAATAAGGCTATAGAGTATCCTGTTAAGGTTGCTGTATCTAATTCATTTGGTTTTGGTGGAACAAATGCATGTTTAGTATTTAAGGCATATGAATGATACACTAAAAAACAGATTTTTTTCAGAAAGAATAAGAAAACTTGAAGAAAAATTAGGTTATACCTTCAAGGATAAAAAGCTTGCTTTATCTGCTTTAACTCATAAATCTTTCGTAGCCGAGTATGATAAAGATTTGGAAGATTATGAAGTTCTTGAATTTTTAGGTGATGCTGTTTTGTCTCTTATAGTAAGTGAAATCCTGATAAAAAAATTCCCCCATGCTAAAGAAGGAGAGTTATCTCAGTTAAGGTCTGCAATTATAAGTGAATCTTTTTTAGCACGATTAGCAAGAAAAATAGATTTACAGGAAATAGTTCTTCTTAGCAAAGGAGAAATATCTCAAAAGGGTATGGAAAGAGACTCACTTTTATGTGATGTTTTCGAGGCAGTATTTGGTGCTGTATATGTAGACAGTAATTATTTTATAGACCCTCCAAGACAGATATTTAATAGATTGTTTAAAGAGTATATTCTAAAATGCATTGAAGAGGATGATATACCAAGAGATTATAAATCCTTACTTCAGATAATAACTCAAAGGCGTTTTGGAACAGTTCCAAAATATAGATTCATCTCTGCAAAAGGACCAGAACACGAAAAAATATTTGAAATGGAATGTATAGTTGATAAAGAACTAAAAACAAGAGGAAAAGGAAGGTCAAAAAAAGAAGCTGAAACAAAGGCAGCTAAAGAAGCTTATGAAATTCTTACAGAAGAGAAAAAAGATGAAAATATCTAGTTAATATTTTCTTTTATTCTTCCAATGTTATACTTTTCTATCAATTTGTAAACCTTTGGTCTGCTTACAGAAAGAAGGGAAGCCATTTTTGTTATGTTCCCACCAGCTAGAATAAAAGCTTTTTGTACAAGTTCCTTTTCTAAATTTTCAATATGTTTATGCAGATTTAATATACCTTCTTCAACATTGCTCAAATTTATATTCTCAAACCTTATATCAAGGTCATTAACATCAATAATATTTTTATCACTTAACACACAGGCTTTTCTTATTACATTTATAAGTTCTCTAATATTTCCTGGCCATGTGTAGCTTTTCATCAGCTCTAAAGCTTCTTCAGAAAATCCAATTACATTAGTTTTTCCAAGTTCTTTACAGAATTTGGATAAAAAGTACTTTGCTAGAACGATTACATCATTTCCCCTTTCTCTAAGTGGTGGCAGTTCAATGCTTAAAGAAGCTAATCTGTAGTAAAGGTCTTTTCTGAATTTTCCTTCTTCTATAGCTTTTTGTAAATCAACATTTGTAGCTGCTATTATCCTTACATCTACCTTGTGAGTTGTATTTCCTCCAAGTCTTTCAAATGTTCCATCCTGTAGAAAGCGAAGTAGTTTAGCCTGGAGGTTGTAAGGTAAGTCTCCAATTTCATCAAGAAAAAGAGTCCCACCGTTTGCAGTTTCAACTCTTCCTATTTTTCTGTGAGTAGCACCAGTAAAAGCTCCTTTTTCATATCCAAAAAGTTCTGCTTCTAATAGGTCTTCAGGAATAGCTGCACAGTTTACTACGACAAATGGCTTATCTTTTCTTCTGCTTCTTTCATGTATAGCCCTTGCTGTTAGTTCCTTCCCTGTTCCTGTTTCTCCAAGTATAAGTACAGGGTAATCAGTCTGGGCATATTTTCTAATTAATGAAAATACCTGTTTCATTTTGGGGCTTGAACCAATCATTTCTATATTTTCTTCTATACATAAAGCCCCATAATCTACTTTTTTTTCATGAACAAGTTTAGATATAAAATTTCCAAGTTTAAGGTCTTTTGTAATTTTGACGACCTCTTTTTTGGAAAAATCAAGATACATACCACATTTTGAACATATCTCTACCTTTTGCTCAAGGTGTTGTCCACAGTAGGGACATGTTTTCGATTCAAAGATTTTTTCTGTTAGATATTTTCCCACTGTGTTTGCTATTACTTCAGGGTCTTCATTAAACAGTACCACAAAACCTGGATTTATAATTCTTGACACTATACCATTTAAAGACACCTCATCTTTTAGTTCAAGATAAACTATTACATCATCACCTATATTAAGGTTATCTATGTTTTCTGTAAATTTAATACCAAATAGCGATAGGTCTTCAGGTATACATTTATAAATTTTTCCTTTTGCTTCCAACATGGAAGGTTTAGTATAAGATATACGTGGAGCTATTCTCATATTACCCCCCAGAATAAATTTAACTTAAATCAACCAACTATCTTAAAACTTCTATCCTCAAGAGATTTTTCTATCTCTAAAGCTAATTTTTCTGAAGTTAGCCCTAACTTTTCTTCTAAAATATCAATTTTCCCGTGCTCTATAAATCTATCAGGTATACCAAATCTTTTTATATTATTCTTATATTTATTATCAGATATATATTCTATCACACTACTACCAAAACCACCATTAATAACTCCATCTTCCATTGTAAATATATATTCATGCGTTTTTAGAATATAATCTAGCATTTTAGTGTCCATTGGTTTTATAAATCTTGCATTTATAATTGTTGGATTTAAACCTTTGGTTTTTAAAATATCTTTTACTTTTAAAGCTCTGTATACGTATTTTCCAGTGGCAAGTATTGCTATATCCCTTCCCTCTTCAAGAAGTTCCCAGGAACCTATTTCAATTTTCTTAAATTCTTTCTTTATTTCTCCGTATGCTGTTCCTCTTGGATAACGAATAGCAAACAACTTTCCTGAAGTTATACCTGTATAAAGTAAATCTCTAAGTTCTTGAGCATCTTTAGGTGCACTAATAATAATATTAGGAATACATCTTAAAAAGGCAATATCAAAAACACCGTGATGGGTTGGTCCATCTTCTCCAACTAATCCTGCCCTATCTATAGCAAGTACAACTGGAAGCTCCTGCAGTGCTAAATCATGTATAACCTGGTCATAACCTCTTTGTAGAAAAGTAGAGTAGTAAGCAAGTACCGGCTTTAGTCCTTCAACAGCTAATCCTCCAGCAAAGGTTGCTGCATGTTGTTCTGCTATGCCAACGTCAAAAAATCTATCTGGAAACTCCTGTGAGAATTTTACAAGTCCTGAACCTTCTCTCATTGCTGGTGTAATCGCAACAATTTTTTTATCCTGTCTTGCAAGTTCTACTAGTGCTTCACCAAACACTTTACTCCATGTTGGTTGATTTGTTTTTTTCTTAACAGGAGCTCCTGTTATTTTGTCAAAAGGAGACATTCCATGATAGGATACAGGGTTTTCTTCAGCAGGTTTATAGCCTTTTCCTTTTTTTGTAATTACATGTATTAGAATAGGACCCTGCATATTTTTTATATTTTCAAAAGTCTCTCTAAGAGAGAATATAGAATGACCATCTATAGGTCCTATGTATTTAAAGCCAAGTTCTTCAAAAATTATTCCAGGAGTAAAAAGGCCCTTAGCATATTCTTCTAATTTTTTTAAAACAGAAACTGCAGATTCCCCAAAGAGTTTATTAGCAGCTACTTTTAGGGCTCTTCTTGGTTTTTGAAATACTTTGTTTGTGATTATCCTGTTAAAATAAGTATATATAGCTCCAACATTTGGAGATATTGACATCTGATTATCATTTAAAATTATGACGAATTTTGAAGGGTCTAACCAACCTGCGTTATTTAAACCTTCAAAAGCCTGTCCAGCTGTCATAGCTCCATCACCTATTATGGCTACAACATAGTTATCATCTTTTTTTAGGTCTTTACCTACTCTCATTCCAAGTGCTGCAGAGATTGATGTACTACTGTGTCCTGCACCAAAATGGTCATATTTGCTCTCTTTTATCTTTGTAAATCCAGATATACCTTTATACTCTCTGAGTGTTTTAAATCTTTCTTTTCTATCTGTTAATATTTTGTAAGAATAAGCCTGATGTCCTATATCCCATACAATTTTATCTTTTTCAGGGTCAAAACTTAAAAGTAAAGCTATAGTAAGCTCGACTACTCCAAGAGAAGGACCTATATGTCCCCCTTTTTTAGAAGTTATATCTATGATATAGCTGCGAATTTCTTCAGCAAGCTGTTTTATATCATCTTGAGATAGATTATGTAAGTCTTTATAGTTATTTATTTTGCTTAGTATTTTATATTCATTCATTTTTCTTACCCTTCTTAAAAAGGTTTATAATAATATTATCATTTTTATAACCTGAGGTATCTGGTTTGGATATTTCAATAAATTTAGACAATTTAAAGTTTGATGCAAATGGTTTGATTCCTGTTATTACTCAAAGTTTTTATACAGGAAAGGTTCTTATGCAGGCTTATGCAAATAAAGAAGCTATAAAAAAAACAATAGAAACTGGGTATGCTACATATTATTCAAGAAGTAGGAAAAAGCTCTGGGTAAAAGGAGAAACCTCTGGTAATAAGCAAAAAATTGTTGATATAAAAGTAGATTGTGATATGGATAGTGTATTATATCTTGTGAAAGATTACGGAGTTGCCTGTCATACAGGAGAGGAAAGTTGTTTTTACACAAGTATACTAAAAAAAGATAATAAACCAGATGGCTATGAAATCTTTTCTTCACTGTATAATAAAATTTTGGAAAGAAAAATAAATAAACCAGAAAACTCATATGTATCAAGTCTTTTTCAGAAAGGAAGTGATAGAATAATACAGAAAGTAGGAGAGGAAGCTATAGAAACAGTTATAGCTTTGAAAAATAACAATAAAAACGAGATAGTCTATGAAAGTGCAGACCTTTTGTTTCACCTTCTTATAGCTTTGGTTGATAAAGATATAAAATTTGAAAATATACAGGATGAATTGTTAAGAAGATATAGATAAAAGGAGTTGATTATGCCTTTTGAGTTTGAAAGATTAGAAATTAAAGATGTAATTCTTGTTAAACCTAAGGTTTTTCAAGATGAAAGAGGATTTTTTTTAGAAAGTTATAAAAAATCTGATTTTGTAAAAAATGGTATAGATAAGGATTTTGTTCAGGATAATCACTCAAAATCTGTAAAGGGTGTCCTAAGAGGATTACACTATCAACTACCTCCAAAAGCACAGGGTAAGTTAGTAAGATGTATAAAAGGAGAGATTTTTGACGTTGCTGTAGATATAAGGAAAAGTTCTCCTACATTTGGAAAATGGGTGGGAGTGATTTTAAGTGAAGAAAATAAGTATATGTTGTATATTCCAGAAGGTTTTGCCCATGGTTTTTTAACACTTTCTGATGAAGCAGAAGTTTTATATAAAACTACTGATGAATATGCACCAGATTTAGATAGAGGAATAATATGGAATGACCCAGATATAAATATAAAATGGCCGATAGAAAATATAGAGCAAATTTTGCTTTCTAATAAAGATAAAAATCTACCACCGCTAAAAGATGCCCAAATCTTTGAATAAAGGAGTGTAATATGAAGAAAATTATCGCTACAGGTGGAGCAGGTTTTATAGGAAGTGAGTTTGTAAGACAGGCAGTATCAAGAGGTTTTGAAGTTGTTGTTATTGATAAACTAACTTATGCTGGTGATTTAGAAAGATTAAATACAGTCAAAGATAAAATTACTTTTTATAAAACAGATATTACTAATAGAGAGTTCATAGAGTATATATTTAAAAAAGAAAAACCTGATATTGTAGTTCACTGGGCAGCTGAAAGTCATGTTGATAGAAGTATTTTAGACGCTTCTCCTTTTATAGAAACAAATGTAAAAGGAACACAGGTTCTGTTAGATGTAGCTAAGACAGTAGGTATAGAAAAATTTATAAATATTGCTACAGATGAGGTTTATGGGGAGCTTGGTAAAGAGGGACAGTTTTTTGAAACAACTGCTTTAAATCCTAATTCTCCATATTCTGTAAGTAAAGCTTCAGCTGATATGCTAGGTAGAGCTTATTATAGGACTTATAATCTTCCTGTTATTACAGTTCGTCCATCTAACAACTATGGACCATGGCAGTATCCTGAAAAATTAATCCCTGTTGTTATACTAAAAGCTTTAAATAACGAGCCTATACCTGTTTATGGCACAGGAGAAAATATTAGAGAATGGCTTTATGTATCTGATTGTGCTGATGCTGTATTTGAAATTATAGAAAAAGGTAAAATAGGAGAAATTTATAATGTAGGAAGTGGAGAAGAAAAGAGAAATATAGATGTGGTTAAGTCTATACTACAGATACTAAATAAACCAGAAGACCTGATACAGTTTGTTAAGGATAGACCCGGGCATGATTTTAGATACTCTTTAAATGTAGATAAAATAAAAAATGAATTAGGCTGGGAAGCTAAAGTTAAGTTTGAAGAAGGAATAAGTAAAACTGTTAGTTGGTATCTTGATAATATAGATTGGGTTGAAAAAAAATTAAAATATCTTAAAGAATACTGGGAGAAGGTTTATAGTTGAAGTTTTTAGTAATTGGTAAAAACGGACAGCTTGGGAAAGAGTTTGTTTCTATTTTTGAAAAAACAAACGCTGATTTTACAGCTTTTGGACATAATGAGCTTGATATAGGTAATTTAAAACAGGTTTTAACAGCTTTTGATAAGATAAAACCAGATGTTGTTATAAATTGTGCAGCTTATAATCTTGTTGATAATGCTGAAACAGACTATAAAACTGCATATAGGACTAATGCTATAGGAGTTAAGAACTTAGCTTATGCAAGTAGTTTATATAATAGCTTTTTTGTTCATTATAGTACTGATTACGTGTTTGATGGAAAAAAAGAAACAGGCCTTTATACAGAAGAAGACACACCATCCCCATTAAATGAATATGCTAAAAGTAAATATTTAGGTGAGTTATATCTAAAAGAGGAAACAGATAATTATCTTTTATTTAGAGTAAGCTGGGTTTTCGGCAGAGGTAAACAAAACTTTATATATAAACTTTTACAGTGGACAGAAAAAAATCCTTATCTAAAAATAGCATATGATGAAGTTTCAGTTCCTACTTATACAGAGGTAATTGCTGGTATTACTATAAAAGCTGTAGAACAGGGATTGAAAGGTTTATATCATTTAACTAACTCTGGATATTGCTCAAGATATGAGCTGGCTAAATTTGTACTTAAAAATTTAGGAATAAATAAATTTATCTATCCTGTTTCTTCTGATATATTTAACCTACCTGCTAAAAGACCTAAATTTTCTGCAATGGATAATACTAAAATATCAAAAATACTAAACGTCCAGATACCAACCTGGGAAGAGTCTGTAGAAAAATTTCTAAAATCATATCAGTATTAAATATTGTTTGTAGAACAAATTGGATTAAAATATTCAAAAAAAAATGGGTTTTTCGATGGATAATATAACTGAGCATTTAGGTAAGGTTTTTATCTTATTTGGTGTTGTACTGTTAATTATTGGTCTACTTCTTGTTTTGTTTGGAAAATTACCTTTTGGTATTGGAAAATTACCAGGAGATGTATATATAAAACGAGATAACTTTGTTTTCTATTTTCCGATAGTGTCTTCTATAGTTATAAGTATAGTTTTAACGATAGTTATAAATATAATACTTAAGCTTTTAAACAAATAAGTTAAACTATAATTCTTTCCTGACAGAGAAGATTAAGAAACTTTTCAATTTTTTCTGCTATTTCTTCAAAGGGAATACTATATTTTTGGCATGTTTGTTTTACAACTTCTAAGATAGTATCTTTATATATATTACTTACAATATCAAACAAAAACTCTGTTAACTGGATATATGAAACTTCCATATCTTCATAGTTATTGTAGATGATTAGAAAATAATTACTTTTTTGTTTAATTATATCCTCTGGGGAAAGACTACCTATCCTGTGTACAGGATAGCTGAAAGTTTTTATAACACAGGAACTTGATAGAAAAAATCTTTTAGACCAGCTAAATTCAGATACGTCTTGTGGGATATCTGTATTGAATATATCAATTTCTAACCATTCATACTCTAAAAGTTCATCTAAAAATGGTAATTTTCGTTTCTCTTGGAAATTTTCCTTTTTAAAAAATTCTAAAAAATCTTTAGGTACTTCCCACAGGTAAGGAGTTTTTATAGGGTAATTTTTAATAAATTTATAAGTAATATTTCCCCAGCTTTCTTCTATAAGAGTTTTTGTAATAGGAAACGCTTTTGATAAGGTATCTTCTATATTATTAAAGGTTAAATCTTTATATATCATTAACCTTTTATCTAATTGCTTATCTGAAAGGATACTTTCAATAAAATCTCTTTGAATTTTAAACTCTTTCATACTTTTCAACTCTAGATTTTAGCTTCATATACTCATCTAAAAGCTTGTTGTAAGGTGGAATATTATTGTCTCGTTCAAGAAGTACTGGTTTATATCCTATTTTATCCAATGTAAAATCAAGTAGTTTATAAACTTCATTGGTTATTTCATTTCCATGAGTATCTATTATTAGATTATCGTCTATCTTATGGTGGCCTGCTATATGTATGTAAGCTACATCATCAGAAGAGAAGCTACATATATATTTGTACGGGTCATATCCATGATTTACACTATTTACATAAACATTATTTACATCTAATAGAAGTTTTGCACCTGTCTTTTTTAAGATTGTTTTTATAAACTCAGTTTCTGAAATTTCCATATAAGGAACATAATAATAAGATATATTCTCAATTATAAGTGTCCTGTTTAAAAAATCTTGAACCTGATTTATTTTATCAGATATGAAATATGCCATTTCTTTTGTGAAAGGTAAAGGAAAAAGTTCGAATAGATTTTTTCCATCTAAGTAAGAGAAAGATAAATGTTCTGAATAGATTTTTATTTCATAGTAATCTAAAAAATCTTTCAAATCCTTTAAGAATTTTTTATTAACTGGTTCTGGACTTCCTATAGAAAGTGATAATCCGTGGCAAGCTACAGGAAAGTTTTCTCTAATCTTTTCAAATAATTTTCTAAAATAACCTCTTTTTTTTATCCAGTTCTCAGGAGCAATCTCAAACCAGTCAGGTTTTATTGGGTTATCAAATACTTGTTCAATAAAAGCGGTACGAAGACCAAGCCCCGCACCTTTTATCACATCATTGAACCACATTTTCCACAGGCCATTTCTTTTGCCTTTTCTTTTGATTTCATTTTTTCCATTATGGTTTTACATTCTTTCATCTTCTTCCCACATTTTGCCTCTTCCATCATTTTTTTACATTCTTTCATTTTTTCTTTCATCTCTTTACCACATGTCATTTCTCCATCACTTTTTGCAAGGAGTATATTCCTACTTTCTGAAACTTTCCCTTTAGAAAAGTCTAATATATCTGCGTGTGAAGCTGATAGTGATAAAGCTACAGAACCAACTACAGCTGTAGTTATTTTTTTCTTCATAACAATAACCTCCAAGTATTTTTTTATATTTTACCTTTAATTAATAATACTATTATTTGTAGTAAATTCAAACTGAATTTATATCTCCAAAGTAAAAATCCGATGATATATAAAACCCTTTAAGGAATAAGATATGGACGAAAGAGTAAATATTGTTGTTGAAGCATTTAGACAAACTGTTGAATCTACTAATGTAATAATATTTTTTATAGTACTTGCAGTTTTTATACTTGTTGGTCTTGGTCTTTATTATACAGATAGAATAAAAGAGTACATAAACTACAGATACCTAAAAAAGCTGTTTTTTGATTATGCCCAAGATTTAGGCCTGACAAAAGAAGAAGCAAAACTACTATGGAACTACTCTAATAAGCTAAAAAGAGACCCTTTTTTGGTTCTTGAATTTAAAGCTCCTTTTGAAAGAGTTATAGACCTTTACATAAAGGAAAATCCTGATTTTGATGAAAATCTTATAAGAAGGATAAGAAGGAAGTTAGGCTTTGATAAAATTCCCCCTTATGTTCCTTTAGTATCAACAAAAGATATTGATATATACCAAACAGGTAATCTTATTTCGGAAAATAGACATATATATCCGGTAGCTTTATATGACAAAGACGAACTATATACATATTGGTGGCTTGTAGATAAAAAACCACCTTTTGATTTTAATGTAGGCTCAAAGGTTAGAATTCGTTTTATAAGACAAGATGATGCTATTTATGCTTTTGAAGAAACTATAAAGGATATAATTACAGAAGATGGCAAGTATATAGTAAAACTACCTCATACATTCAAACTTGAATCTATAAACCGCAGGGAAGAATTCCGTTTAAAAGAGAATATTCCGTTGCTTGTTGAATTAGAGACCAAAGAAGGTACAAAGGTAAAAATAAGTACCGAAACAACCGATATAAGTATAGAAGGATTTGGATTTTGTTTACCTATTTTGGAAGCACGAAATAAAAAGCTATCTATAGGAACTGAAATAACTGTACATCTAAGGATAAATGATATGAATATTGAAGCTAAAGCTGTAATTAAAAATGCAAGAGAAACAGGTAAGAAAATATGCCTTGGAGCAAAATTTATAGAAATGAAAAAAGAAGATAAAGAATTTTTAAAAACATTTATTAATCAAAAACAAAAACAGCTTTTAAAACAGTACCGTGGAAAATATATAGAATAAGAGGGATATCGTGGACATATCAACAGTTATAGGTATAGCAGGAGCTTTTTTACTTATAATTATAGCAATTTCAATAGGTGGCAGTCCTCTTGCATTTGTTAATATACCATCACTACTTATAACAGTTGGTGGTGGTCTGGCTGCTTCCATGACATCATTTCCATTAAAAGATTTTATTACAGGTCTTGTTTCCATAAAAAAAGCTTTAAATCCAGGACTTCCAAACCCTATGGAACATATTGACTTTCTTGTGGAAGTGGCTAATAAAGCAAGAAAGGAAGGTATACTTGCTTTAGAATCAGATATAGATAATTACTACCAGAAAGACCCTTTCTTTGGAGACTTAATGAGAATGCTTATAGATGGACAGGATATAGAAGAGATAAAAAGTAATGCTGAAAGTGCTCTGACTAAAATAGAACAGGAATTATCTACAGAAGTAAGTGTATGGGAAGCTTTAGGAGAACTTTTTCCAGCATTTGGTATGATAGGTACGCTGATTGGTCTTATTCAGATGCTACAAAACCTTAATGACCCTTCAGCTTTAGGTCCTGGTATGGCAGTGGCAATGATTACTACTTTGTATGGAGCTATTCTTGCAAATGCTCTTTGTGTTCCTGTATCCAAAAAACTCAAATACTATAAAGACTTAGCTCTTATATACAAAGAAAGTTATCTACTTGTGGTAGATGCGATTAACAAAGGTGTTAATCCAAATCTGCTTAGAAGTAAACTTATGGCACTTTTAGGTGTTAAGGCTGGTCAAGAATAATGGCTCGTAAAAAAAAAGAAGAATGTAAAGGTATACCAGGCTGGCTTATAAGTTTTGGAGACTTAATGTCTTTACTTCTTACTTTCTTTATCCTCCTATTTTCGATGGGAACTATATCACTTGAAAAGTTTCATATGGTTATAAAAGGTATAACAGAGTCTTTAGGTGGTAGAAAAGTTATCCATGAATCAAAAATATTAAATGCTCCAAAAGGTGTGGTTCAGTTTCCTGATATGTATCCAAAGCTTGAGAAGAAAAAAAGGTTAAAGCATGAACTTGAAAAACTACAACAAACATTAAAAACAGCAGGTATTGATGCAGAAATTCAATCTCATGGCTCTCTTATAAGACTAAGACTGAATTCAGATAAAATGTTTCCTCTTGGTAGGTCGTATCCTTATAGCTTTGTTGTTCCTCTTTTGACACAGATGTGTGAAAGGTTAAAAATACTGGAATTTCCTCTAACTATAGAAGGACATACTGATAATCTTCCTTTAAAAAATGGAAAAACAAACTTAGAACTTTCTGTAGAAAGAGCTGTAAATGTGTTAAGAATATTTTTGAAGTGTGGTTATCCAGAAAAACTTATATCTGCAAGAGGATATGGAGAGTACAGACCAATAGCTCCAAATGATACACCAGAAGGTAGAGCTAAAAATAGAAGAATAGAATTCGTAATTGATGTAGGTGGATAAAATGGCACGAAAAAAGAAAGAAGAATGTCCAAGTGCACCAGCATGGATTATAAGTTTTAGTGATTTAATGTCTTTGCTTCTTACATTCTTTATCCTTCTATACTCTATGAGTGTTCTTGATATAAAGAAGCTGATGAAATTCTTGTGGTATTTTCAGGGAGAAGAGGTAACGTTTGCCTCTAAAACTGTTGCTGTTTTACCACCTATAAACCTTCTACCAAAAGATGTAGCTAAAGAAGTAAAAAAAAGAATACAAAGGGTTTTACCAATTCATGCATATCAAATAGCTGTTATAGAAAACTACGTTCTTATTAGACTGTTTAATGATATTACTTTCAAAAAAGATGACTATCATCTAACAGACAAATCAAAAACAGCATTAACAAAAATATCAGAAGTATTAAAAGCTCTATCTAAAGATGACTTAGAAATAAGAATAGAAGGACATACCAGTTCCGATAAGGTTAAGAAAAATCCTGATATTAAAGATGCATGGGATTTATCTGTAAAAAGAGCTGTTTCTGTTGCCCAGTTTTTAATAAAATCTGGTGTAGACCCTAAAAAATTATCTGTTTCTGGATATGGAGCTACAAGACCAATTTATACATGGAACCATCCTCTTTTAAAAAGAAGAAATGATAGAGTGGAGATATTAATTCAGGTTAAAAAACTAAGGGCAGATTTAATGAAAGATAAAGATAAAAAGGACACCTCAAAGGTGTCCTCTAAAATTACCAGTCAGTAGGAACTTTTGACATATCCTGTAAAGACCTTGAAAAAGGTCCCATTTTAGCCATAGCTGTAGCCATATCACCTTTAAATTTAAGTTTTCTAAACATCATAGCTTTTTTAGGACCAAGCTCACCTGTAGCAAGTTTTTTCCAGTTATCAATAGATGCCCACATTTCAAAATCATATTCTTTACCTTCTTCTGCAAGACCTGCCTCAACAACTTTTCCATCTTCAATTTTTACATAAACAGGTGGTTGGTCACTTCCTTCAATGAAGTATTTAACAGTAGCATTAAAGCCTTTAAGACCATTTACTAATTCTTCATCGCTGTTCCATACTTCTGCGTACTGTTTTATCCATTCTTCTGATAAAAATTTTGCCATTGTACAATCCTCCTTTTTTGTTTTTTTTGTTATTGTAAATTTAAATATAGCATTAAAATCTTAAATTTTAAATATCTAACGTGTATAATTTTTTTCAAAAAAGGAGTTTTTTAATGTCTATATATCCAAAAAATGACCTTCTTATAAGAGCAGCAAAAAGAGAACCTGTTGAAAGGACACCTATATGGCTAATGAGGCAGGCTGGAAGGTACATGCCTGAATACAGAGAGTTAAGGAAAAAAGCTGGAAACTTTAAAAAATTTTATAAAGATGTAAATCTTGCTGTTGAAGCAACTTTACTTCCTTATCATATTTTAGGTGTAGATGCATTAATAATATTTTCTGATATTCTAACTCCTTTAGAATCACTTGGAATGAGATTTGATTTTAAGGAAGGAGAAGGTCCTGTTTTTGAAAACCCTATTGAAAATGAAAAAGATATAGAAAAGCTTGGTCAGTTTAATGTGAAAGATGTAAGTTATGTTGGTGAGATAATAAATCAAACAGGCAAAAGAATAAATTATGAAATTCCAGTTATTGGTTTTTGTGGTGCTCCTTTTACTCTTGCAGCATACATGATAGAAGGTAGAACCTCAAAAGACTTTAAGAAGACAAAAAAATTTATGTACGAAAAACCACAGGCTTTTAAAAAACTACTTGATAAACTGTCTGATATGCTTATTGAGTATCTTAATTTTCAGATTTCTGCAGGAGCAAATGCTGTTCAGATATTTGACAGCTGGGCTGGTTATCTTACTCCTGATGATTATAAAGAGTTTGCTTTACCACCTGTAAAAAAAATTATATCCTCTTTAAAAAGAACATATCAGCCTGTAATACATTTTACTAAAGGAGTTGCTGGATTTTTTGATGCTATGATAACTTCTAAAGCAGATGTTTATAGCGTTGACTGGATGATAGACTTAGAAACTGTTAAAGAAAAACTTAATAATCAAGCATCAGCACAGGGAAATTTAGACCCTATAGTACTGTATGCTTCAAAAGAAGTTATAGCAAAAGAGGCTATAAAAATTTTACAAAAATGGGGAAATGAAACAGGGCATATATTCAATCTTGGACATGGACTTATGCCTGATATGTCTGTAGAAAATGTAAAATTTCTTGTTGATACTGTGAAAGAAAAAAGCATACGTTAAATCTGGTAAAATATTAAATTAAGGTTTTAAATAAATAAAAAGAGGAAAATATATGAAATTTCAGGATATTATCCTGACACTGCAGAGGTTCTGGACAGAAAATGGATGTATCCTGTGGCAGCCATACGATATAGAAGTTGGTGCAGGTACAATGAACCCAGCAACTTTTCTTAGAGTATTGGGACCAGAAGAATGGAATGTCTGTTATGTTGAACCTTCAAGAAGACCAAAAGATGGAAGATATGGAGAAAACCCAAATAGATTACAGCATTACTATCAATTTCAAGTAATCCTAAAACCAGCACCAGAAAACCCTCAAGAACTTTATTTAAAAAGTTTAGAAGCTCTTGGGATTGACCTACAGGCTCATGATGTAAGGTTTGTTGAAGATGACTGGGAGAGTCCTACTTTAGGAGCCTGGGGACTTGGTTGGGAGGTCTGGTTAGACGGCATGGAAATAACTCAATTTACTTACTTCCAACAAGCAGGAAGTATAGATTTAGAAGAAATAAGTGTAGAGATAACATACGGATTAGAAAGAATAGCTATGTTTCTACAAAATGTAGACAGTGTTTATGACATAGTATGGGCAGAAGGTTTAACATATGGAGATATTTACAAAGAGGCAGAAAGGCAGTGGTCTATATATAACTTTGAAGTTGCAGATATTGATATGCTAAAAACCACATTTGATATGTTTGAAAAGGAAGGACATAGATTAATAGAGCATAATTTACCTATACCAGCGTATGATTATGCTTTAAAATGTTCTCATATTTT
The DNA here is from genome assembly GCA_026984355.1 of Hydrogenothermaceae bacterium. Classification (GTDB taxonomy): domain Bacteria; phylum Aquificota; class Aquificia; order Aquificales; family Hydrogenothermaceae; genus JAADDZ01. Next base: position 8,108 of record JALSSG010000274.1, on the reverse strand, counting down.
TAATCTTCTTGATGCCAGGGGAGCTTTATCTGTTAATGAAAGGGCAAGATATATAGCAAGGGTTAGAGCTTTATCTAGGGAGTGTGCAAAGGCATTTTTAAAACATAGGAAAGAGCTTGGATTTCCTTTAATAAAAAAACAAAAAGCAGAGGTATAGATGAATAAATACCTTTTGGAAATAGGTTGTGAAGAATTACCGCCAAAAAGCGTAAACATAGGTAGAAATTATTTAAAAGAGCAGTTCTTAGAAAAATTTAGTAATTTTTTTATGTATGAAACACCAGAAAATATAAAAGTTTTTGCAACACCAAGGAGATTGTCTGTCTTAATAGAGAATCTAAAAGATAAAGAAGATTCTACAAAGCAACTTGTCTTAGGACCTCCTTATAAAGTGGCTGTAGATGAAGAAGGAAAATTTACAAAAGCAGCTATAGGTTTTGCAAAAAAAAATAATATACCAATAGAGGAGCTACAGAAAATAGAAACCGAAAAAGGTATTTATATAGGAGCATATATAGTAAGGGAAGGAAAATCGATTGATGAACATATAAAGCAGGTAGTACCTGATATTATTGCAACTATACCATTTCCAAAAACAATGAGATGGAACAGTTCTAACTTTAGATTTTCAAGACCTGTAAGATGGATAGTATCCCTCTTAAACGACCAGATAATAGAAATAATTCTTGGTGGAATTAAATCTGATAGATATACACATCTACATAGATTTATGACAAACCCTATAGGAAAAGGAGAAAGAAAGGAAATTCCTTCAGCAGATAACTATGAAGAAATACTTAAATTAGGTTTTATCATACCTAAATATGAAGATAGAAAAAAGGCAGTAGAGACACAAATAACAGGATTTGCGAGAAATATAGATGCAGACCCAATTTTAGATGAAGAACTTTTAGATGAAGTTACGAACTTACTTGAATTTCCTGTAGGTATTTTAGGAGATTTTTCTCCAGAATATTTAATACTTCCTAAAGAAGTTATAATTGTTGTATGTAAGCACCATCAAAGGTTTTTTAATTTTGAAAAAAATGGGAGACTTATACCTAAATTTTTAGCATTTTCTAATACAGCTGTAAAAGATAGAAATATTGTAAAGCAAGGATATGAAAAAGTTTTAAAAGCTCGTCTTGAAGATGCTCTATTTTTCTATGAAGAAGATTTAAAAAAGAATTTGGAAGAATTGTATCCTTTACTTGAAGGCATACTGTTTCATGAAAAACTTGGTACTATGCTTGATAAAGTAAAACGAAATGGAATAATAGCCAATATATTAGCAGATTCTTTAGATATAGAAGACAGAACATATATAAATCGTGCCAATAAACTTTCAAAAACCGACCTTCTCACAGAAATGGTAAAAGAATTTGATGAATTACAAGGTATTATGGGAATGTACTATGCCTTAAAGCAAGGAGAAAGTGAAGAAGTAGCAAAGGCTATTTATGAACACTATTTACCAAAAACGGCTGATGATGAACTTCCACAAACTACTACAGGTACAATCTTATCTGTTGCAGATAAATTAGATACTCTAATATCATTTTTTGCTATTGGAGAAAAACCAAAAGCAGGGGCAGACCCTTTTGGTCTTAGAAGGGCTGCAGTAGGAATTGTCAGGATTTTAGTAGAAAAAAACATAGACCTGGATTTATCTCCAGTTATAGAGGCTTCCATAAGAAAAATAGGAATTGCTAATTTAATAAAAAAACATCTAAAAGGTCAAATAAAATTTACAGATTTAGACTTTTTAAACTTAAAAAGTGAAGTGTTAGATTTTATAAATGGAAGATTTTCAGCTTATATGAAAAATAAAGGATTTGATACAGATATAATAAATTCTGTACTATCTACTGGAGAGACAAATTTGTATAGAGCATTTTTAAAAATAAGTACAGTTAAAGAACTAAAACAAAATCCAGAATTTGAAGATATTATGATAACATTTAAAAGGGTAGGGAATATCATTCCAGAAAATTTTGAGGAAGATTTAGACGAAAAGTACTTTGAAAAAGAAGAAGAAAAACAGTTATATAAAAAGTTACTGCTTATAGAAAAGGAAGTTTTAGAGCTTTTAAAGAAAAAAGATTATAAAAAAGCTCTAGCTAAGTTATTAGAATTAAAACCATATGTAGATAAATTTTTCGATAATGTAATGGTGATGGTAAAAGATGAAAAAATAAAGAAGAATAGGTTATCTCTGTTAAAAAGGATAAATGATTTATTTAATAGGATATCTGATTTTACAAAAATCAATGTCTAAGGAGGCAAATAATGAGTAATGAAAAAAAGTTAGTCCTCTGGTTAAATGAAGTTGGGATAGAAGATGTTCATCTTGTTGGAGGTAAAAATGCTTCTCTTGGAGAAATGATTAGAGGCCTTTCTCCAAAAGGTATAAAGATACCTATGGGATACGTTGTTACAGCAGATGCATATTTTTACTTTATTAAGTATAACAACTTAGATGAAAAGATAAGAAAAACGCTAGAAGGTTTGAATGTAGATGATATAGAAGACCTTCATAAAAGAGGATTAACTATAAGAGAAATGATTAAAGGTGGAGAATTTCCACCGGATCTTAGAGAAAAAATTATAGATTATTATTTAGAACTCAGTAAAATGTACGGAAAACACAGAGTAGATGTTGCAGTAAGGTCATCAGCTACAGCAGAAGACCTTCCAGATGCATCATTTGCTGGACAGCAAGAAACCTACTTAAACATAAAAGGAGAAGAATCATTACTCATTGCAATAAAAAGCTGTTTTGCTTCCCTATTTACAGATAGAGCTATATCTTATAGAGAATCTTTTGGTTTTGACCATTTTTCTATAGGTCTTGCGGTAGGTGTTCAAAAAATGGTTCGTTCAGACCTTGCATCTGCTGGTGTTGCATTTTCTTTAGATACAGAAAGTGGATTTAAGGATGTTGTCCTTATAAATGGTGCTTATGGACTTGGAGAACTTGTTGTTCAGGGAGCAGTAACTCCAGATGAATGGTTAGTATTTAAACCTACGCTTCTTGAAGGATATGAAGCTATTATAGAGAAAAAACTTGGAGTTAAAACTCATAAAATGATATATGGAACAACAGAAGATGAAAGAGTAAAAACTGTTCCTGTTTCTAAAGAAGACCAGGCTAAATTCTGTTTAAGTGATGAAGAGGTTCTAAAATTAGCAAGATGGGTAATAGAAATAGAAAGATACTACTCAGATAAATATCAAAAATGGACACCTATGGATGTAGAATGGGCTAAAGATGGTGAACTAAATGAGCTTTTTATAGTTCAGGCAAGACCGGAAACAGTTCATTCTAGAAAAGACCACTCTAAAATAACCATATATCATATAACTGAACCTATTGAAAGTAGAATAAAGAAAAGGATACTAGAAGGAATAGCTGTAGGTGATAAGGTAGCATTTGGAAAAGTAAAAATACTTAACTCTTTAGATGATGCAAAAAAATTTGAAGCAGGTGATATATTAGTTACAGATATGACAGACCCAGACTGGGAACCTATCATGAAAAAAGCAGGAGCAATTGTTACAAACAGAGGTGGAAGAACTTGCCATGCTGCTATAGTTGCAAGAGAACTTGGAGTACCTGCTGTAGTTGGGACTGGTAAAGCCACAGAAGTTTTAAAAGATGGTCAGGAAGTTACAGTATCATGTGCAGAAGGTGAAGTAGGTTATGTTTACAATGGAAAAATTGAATATGAAATAGAAGAAGTAGATATTTCTACATTACCAAAAACAAAAACTCCTATTATGATGAATATAGCTACTCCTGAAGGAGCTTTTGACTACTCATTTTTACCAAATGATGGTGTTGGACTGGCAAGAGAAGAATTTATTATAAATAACTACATAGGAATACATCCTCTAGCTCTTATAAAATTTGACGAAATAAAAGAGAAAGACCCTCAGTTAGCAAAAATAATAGAAGAAAAAACCTTCGGCTACGAAGATAAAACTGAATACTATGTAAAAAAGCTCTCTTATGGAATAGCAAAGATAGGAGCAGCATTTTATCCAAAACCTGTTATAGTTAGATTTTCTGACTTTAAAACAAATGAATACGCAAATTTATTAGGTGGCCAATATTTTGAACCAAAAGAAGAAAACCCAATGATAGGATGGAGAGGAGCTTCAAGATACTATTCTCCACAATTTAAAGAAGCATTTGGATTAGAGTGTAAAGCTATATTAAGAGTAAGAAATAAAATGGGACTAAAAAATGTAATAGTTATGGTTCCATTCTGTAGAACTCCAGAGGAAGGAAAAAAAGTTTTAGAAGTTATGGAAGAATATGGACTTAAAAAAGGAGAAAATGGTCTTCAGGTTTATGTTATGTGTGAAATACCATCAAATGTGGTGCTTGCAGATAAGTTTTCAGAATATTTTGATGGTTTTTCTATTGGCTCCAATGACCTAACTCAACTAACTTTAGGACTTGATAGAGATTCTAATCTTGTAGCACATCTTTATGATGAAAGAAACGAAGCTGTAAAAAGACTTATAGCACAGGTTATAAAAACAGCAAAGGAACACGGAAGAAAAATAGGAATATGTGGTCAGGGACCTTCTGATTATCCTGACTTTGCACAGTTTTTAGTTGAACAGGGAATAGATTCTATCTCTATAAATCCAGATGCTATACTAAAGACAACAAAAGCGATTTATGAGATAGAACAGAAACTGGGAATAGCAGAAAAGTTATAATAATAAATAATAGCTTAGATTTGGGGGAGGTTAATAAATCCTCCCTTTTTTGCCGAATAGTAAAATAAGTTAAGTAATTGTAAAGTTTGTAAAAATTTAAATATGGTATGGGGGGAAGTTATGCCTTCTATTTTGTCTAATATTTTTAGAAAGACAAAGTTATTAGCAGGGGTTCAGTTTGAGGGAAATGTAATTAGAATTCTTGTTATAGATAAAGAAAACTATACTACTTATAACCAACCTGTAGAGTATATCCTTTCAGAAGAAGAAAAAACCCAGATTCCAGAAGTAATAAAAAGGGAACTTTTAGGTTTAAACATAAACGAGCCTTTAGATGCGGTAATAGGGCTTCCTCTATCAGTCAGTCTTATAAAAAATCTCAAACTACCAAAAATGGATAAAAAAGATTTATTAGAAGCAATAGAATGGAACATAAAAGAGGAAATGCAAACTATACAGGGAGAGACTACATACGATTTTGATATTATAGGTGAAGAAGATGATATGTATAACATTATCGTTGTAGTAGCTAAAAAAACGGATGTCCAGAGATTAGAAGATATTGAAAAAACAACAGGAATAAAAATCATCCATATAGACTCAAATCCAATATCATTAATCAATATAGCATCACTTCAGAAAGAAAAAAAAGGAGCTATAGCTGGTGATGATAATACAGTATGTGCACTTTATATAGATTACGATATTTCTTATATAGTTTTATATCAAAATGGATTATCTACAGAGACATTTTCTTTTAAATTAAAAGATTTTAAGACCTTTGAAGAGAGCGAACCTGAACTTACAAAACTTATAAATGAAATAAACTATTTCTTCCTGACTGTAAGTGAACCATCTGTAATATACCTTGCAGGTCCAATATTAGAGTACCCAGATGTCAAGGAATATATACAAAGTAAGTTTATTGGAAAGTTTGCATTTATAGATATAGACCCTGCAGAAATTCTTGGTATTAATTATGCAGGAGATAAATATCCAGGTGTATATGCTATACCATTTGGTTTGATATATAGAGGTTTAGAAGAATGATAAAAATAGACTTAAAAACAAAAAAGAAAAAGGATTTAAAAAAGTTAGTAGATTCAAAACTAAGTATATTTCAGGCATTTGAAAATAAAGAGATTATAGTTGCTTTAGTTGGTGTTGTTATTCTTGTGCTTGGTGTTATTTATATAGTTTTTCTAAACTTTGAGGAGAAAAGATTAATTTCTAAAAAAGACTATCTTCAAAAAGAAAAACAAAAACTTGTAGCATTAGAAAGAAGGATAAAACTCTTAAAGAAAGAAGTAGAAAATCAAAAAACACTGAAGAAAAGATTACTTCTTAGACAGGAACTTTTAAGTGAACTTTTAAAAAGAAAATCGAACATTAAAGATGTATTATTTAGCGTAGGTAAATCTATTCCTGAAGGTATCTGGATTGAAAACATAAATGTTTCTACAAACAGTGTAAATCTAAATGGTTATACATTTAATCCAGATAATCTTTATTTATTCTTTAGAAACTTAAAACAAAAATATCCTGATTTACAGCTAAGCACTCTTGGAAAATCAAAGTTTTGCAGGGATAAAAATTTGGTTTTATGTATAGAAAAACCTAAAAGATTAAAAAATTCAAACTTAGATTTTTATACATTTTCTTTAAATCTAAAAAATCTAGTTGAAGGAAGGAAAAATGACTAAGGAAGAGATAAAATATCAATGGATTAGCTTACCTCAGTGGCAGAGAATACTTATAGTCTCTATAGCAGTTGTATGCGTAGTTTATATATTTTACTTTTTCTTTATTTCACCAAAAAGAGAAAAAATTAGATTACTTAAAAAAGACGTAGAGCAATTACAACAGCAGGTAGCTAGACTAAGAGAAACAGCAAAGCCAGAAAAGCTAAGAGAATTAAATCAGAAAATACTAACAATAAAAAAAGAAACAAATCAGATAAAACAAAATATTAAACAACTAGAAGAAAGAATTCCTTCAAAACCAGAATTTGAAACTATTATACTTACTGTTTCTGATATATTTAGAAAAAGTAATATGGAAATAAAGGATATAGGAATTAAACAAGAAAAGACTATTTACGTATATAAAGAAGGAAGCCATCTGATTTTTGAGGAAAAGAAAAATAAAACAAGAAAACCAAAAAGAAGAACTTCAAAAGAAAAAAATCAAAAGAAAAAAGAAAAACTTAAATTAAAAGAAGTTCCTATATATGTTGAAACTACTGGAGGTGTGAAAAGTTTAAGAAGCGCTCTTAATCATCTGGCTGACTCAAAAAGGTTTTTATCTGTAGATAAGATTTCTTTACAAAAAGATAAAAAAGGAATTCTTTTGACGAAAGTATTTATAAAAACTTACTACTTACCGGAGAAGAAATAATGAAAAAGTACATTATTTTACTTATTTCTATAGTTTTTGTAGGTTTTTCTTCAGCAGAAGAGACAAATGATGATACGTTTTTTACAGACTATGGGAATGCAGTAGGGTATATAAAAACAGATAGTGGAAAAAAATACATAGTTATAGAAACCCAAAGCGGTGCAAAACTTATAGAAGTAAAAGACAATCCAGAAAAGATACTTGATAAAAATAAAGGTATATCAGGTGAAGATTTCAAAATTAAATAAGATAAGAGGAGAAGGGTATGAAAAGTAAAATAGTAGTTGTATTTTCCTTATTGCTTATAACATCCTTATCATATGGACAAACAAAGATAAGTGCAAAATTTTTTGGGGCTAAAATATCTACAGTTATTGATACTCTAGCAAAGGTTTCAGGAACTAATGTTATATGGGATAAAAATGCTATTAAAGCTGTTAAGTTAGGTCAAAAAGATGAAGAAAAGGTTTACCTGAATATAGAAAAACCTCTTCCAGTATATACCGTTTTTAATACAGTTCTTAAAGAAGTAGGCCCATATAAAGTAGAAAATGTTTCATTTTCTTTATCAAGAAGTCATAAAAGTGAAGCTTTAGAGCTAAGTTCTAATATAGAATCTTCTTTCTCTATATATAACAATGGTTTAATAGCTATACCTTATGGAAACCTCTATAAAATAAAAGTTGCATCAGAGGCATACATATCGGTACATCCAGCAGTTATAAAGTATTTAGGTAGAGAAGCCTTTGAAAATATTGTGGCCATGCTAAAGAAGAATTTACCAAAAAGAGCGAACATTGTAGTAAATAAAACTTCGTTTACTATATACACAAGGTATGACAAAGAATCTATCATTAAGGCAATAAATCTTATCTATCCTTATGTTCAATCCTTAGAAAACAAGGCTAGTATTTTATTAGAAGAAGAAAGAAAAGCCAAAGAAGAACTGTTAAAAAAACAAAAAGAAGAAGCAGAAA
>JALSSG010000273.1 GCA_026984355.1 Hydrogenothermaceae bacterium | reverse complement strand
GATATGATGTTTGCAAAATCTGATGATTTAGTCGAATCATATATGAAACCTATAAGGTATCTACCAGAGTTTACAAGTCTTCCAAATGTTTTAAAAGGGTTCAAACAGTTTAAAGACCATATGGTAGTTGTAGTAGATGAAAGAGGAGCAACAATGGGAATAATAACATTAGAAGATGTCCTTGAGGAAATATTTGGGGATATTAGAGACGAATTTAGAAAAAAAGAAAAGCGAATGATAAAAATCCATACACAAAAAGAGCTTATAGTAGATGGAAGAATTGAAATTAAAGAAATAGAAACAATAGTGAATGAAAAATTTCCTGAAGGTCCATATGAAACTGTAGGAGGTCTGATAATATACTATCTTGGAAGAATGCCAAGAAAAAATGAAAGTATAACTATAAACAACGTTAAGTTCACTGTATTAAAAACTACTCCAAGAAGAGTTCAGGAAGTAAAAATAGAAAAATTAGAGAATGAAAATAAAGAACAATGAGAAAACTTTTTATTCTAATCTTTATTACTGCTGTATTTATATCAGGTTTTATAGGATTTAAATTCCTATCAAAAAAAGAGTATAAAATTGCTAATGTAGAGAAAAAAACCATAGTAAAAACTGTTTATGCTTCAGGATATGTAAAACCAGAAAATCAGGTAGATATAAAATCACAGGTTTCAGGTTATATAAAGCACATATATGTAAGCGAAAATCAAAATGTAAAAAAAGGAGACATTATAGCAGTAATAGATAGTGCTGTTTTAGATAAACAGATAAAAAAATTAGACTCACAGATACAATCTATAAAAGAAAAACTACAGCCAGATTCAAACTTTAGAAAAACTTTTTTACAAAAACTTCAAATAGAAAAAAATATGTTAGATTTTTTAAAATCTAAACTAAATAGAAGATTACCACTGTACAGTAAAAAACAGGTACCAGAAGAGGAAATACAACTTATAAAAAATCAGATAAAGATACAGGAAGAGAAGATAGAACTAATTGAAAATCAATATCTTGATAAAATAGAAGACTTAGAAAGTAAATTGAAAATATTATCCTTAGAAAAGGAAAAATTATTAGAAAAAAAGAAAAAATATATAATAACCTCACCTATAAATGGCACTGTACTTAAAACCTATGCCAAACAGGGAGAATATCTAAACCACATGATTGGAAAAAATACTATTGCAACTGTTGGAGACTTAACCCGATTAGAAATAGTTCTGGAAGTAGATGAGGAGTACATATCATCAATCAAAAAAGGTCTTAAGGTACTAATATACATAGATGCCTATCCAGAAAAGATATTTAAAGGGAAAATAACAAAAATTCTAAAAAAGGCTAATCCTAAAAAAAGAACAGTTGAAGTAAAAGTACACTCTAAAAATTTACCTTCTTTACCTTCTGGAACTTCTGTAGAAGCAAATATCATAACAGAGAAAAAACAGGCACTCGTTGTACCAGCTATCGCTGTAAAAAATGGAAAAATAAAAATCTTAAAAAACGGAAAAATAAAGCAGATAAAAGTAAAAACAGGGACAAAAATACAAGATTATGTAGAGATTTTAGAAGGATTAAAAGAAAAAGATAAAGTATTACTACCATGATACATAATATTTTTATTTCTTCTAAGTTTTTAATAGAAAGAAAAAGACAGACAGCTGTTGCTTTACTGGGAGTAGCTATAGGAGTTTCTGCATTTATAGTTATGACTTCTTTAATGAGAGGATTTCAGAAGTATTTTATAAAGCAAGCCTTAAATATAAATGGACACATAAATCTAAAAGTTGAAGAAAATAATGATGAATTAAGAATTGTAAAAAAAGCATTTAATCCAGAAAAATATCTATTTGTTGTTCTTGGTTCTAAACCAAAAGAAAAGAAATACAAAATATCAAACTATAAGCAAATAATAAAAATGTACTCTTCAAACCCAGAAATAATAGGTATATCTCCACATCTTTTAGGAACAGGAATGGTAGTGTATGGAACAAAAGAAAAAAACGCTTCCCTTATAGGTATATATCCAGAATTAGAAAATAAAACAGTATCATTCAAAGAGTATTTAAAATCTGGAAAACTCTCACAGCTAGAAGCAGACAAAAACAATATCATAATTGGAATAAAACTTGCTGATGACTTAGGAATAAAAGAACCAGGTAAAAAAATATCTATAGTCTCTCCTTCAGGAAATATTTATACACTAAAGGTAATAGACTTTCTAAATACAGGAATAACAGAAATAGATAAAACAAGAATATATATCCATATAAAAAAACTCCAAACGATACTGGAAAAACCAGGACAAGTTAATGAAATAATATTTAAAATTAAGCATCCTGAAGATGCTGTATCAGTAGCAAAACAAATATCACTACAGACAGGTTATAAAGCAGAAAGCTGGCAAGAAGCATTTAGAAACTTCTTATCTTTATTTAGGATGCAAAACTATATAACTTACATAATTGTTTTTTCCATTTTAGTTGTTTCAGCTTTTGGAATATTTAACATAATAATGATGACAGTTTTGGAGAAAAAGAAAGATATAGCCATACTAAAGGCTATCGGATACAGCAATATAGATATTATTTTTATCTTTACGATGCAGGGACTAATAATAGGTATAATAGGAGGGATAATAGGAAATATACTGGGATTTTATATACTTGAGTGGTTAGAAACGGTAAAAATAGAAGTAGAAGGAATCATAAGAGTAAAAGGATTTATTCTTGATAGAAATATTTTATATCACCTTTTTGGTTTTATATTTGCTTTTGTGTTCTCACTACTTGCAGCTTTTTACCCATCATACAGAGCATCTAAACTGTATCCAGTTGACATATTTAGAACAGGTGGATAAATGAAAATAATTTTAGAAGCAGTTAACATAAAAAAGAAAATAAAACAGGAGCTTATATTAAAGGGTATTAACCTAAAGGTCTATAAAGGAGAATTTCTCAGCATAATAGGAGCATCTGGTTCTGGAAAAAGTACACTTCTTTATATACTTGGTCTATTAGATAAACCAACAGGTGGAAACATAATCCTTGAAGGAGAAAATATAGACTTTAAAAATGTGAAAAAATTAACAGTTTTAAGAAATAAAAAATTTGGGTTTGTATTTCAATTTCACTATTTAATACCAGAATTTACAGCAGTGGAAAACGTAATAATTCCTATGTTAAAAGCAAAAACAAATAAAAAACAAGCTTTGCAAAGAGCAACAAATCTTTTAAAACAGTTAGGCCTTACAGAAAAAATAAATAAAAGACCTTTTGAACTTTCTGGTGGAGAACAACAAAGAGTAGCTATAGCAAGAGCCTTAGCAAATAAACCCTCAATTATTCTTGCAGATGAACCAACTGGAAACCTAGACTCTAAAAATACACAAAACGTTATGGAAATTTTATTAAATTTAAATAATAAGTATAAAACAACCATAATTATGGTAACACACGAATTAGAGCTAGCTAAACTTACAGATAGAACTATCGAGCTTGTAGATGGAAAAATTACAAAAGAAATAATCAATAAACCTGACAAATATACACATGTTCAAAATTAGTGCTTTTACATAAAAAAAATCAATTTAAACATACACAAACAATAAAAATCAGAAAATAAATAAAAAAGTTTTTCATTTACAAAAAAATTTTTTTACTAAAAAAATTAAAAACTACTCCGATAATCAAAACCAAAGAAACTAAAACCTAAGGAGGTAAACATTATGGGAGCCTTAAGAATCAACTACAACTTCCAGGCTAACTTCACCCATACCAACCTTCTAAAGAACGAATTTTTCATGAACAAATCTTTAGAAAGGTTGGCTACTGGTTATAGAATCAACAGAGCAGCAGACGATGCAGCAGGATACTACATAGCAAACCAGCTTAGAACCTACGCTGTATCCCTTGATAGAGGTATAAAAAATGCTCAGGACGGTGTAAGCCTTGCTCAAATAGCTCAAAGTGCTTTAGCAGAAGTTTACAACATATTAAATGATGTAAAATCAAAAGCTATACAGGCTGCAAACGAAACAAACGATGATACTAACAGAAAACAGCTCCAGCAGGATATAAATGGATTAATTGATGCTATAGAAAAGATATTCTCTGACACAGAATTTAACGGTAGAAAAGTTTTCTCAACAGGAACACAAACATTTACAATTCACTACGGTGGTAGAGTTGACCAGGAATTAGCAATAGTTGTTGCTACAGCTGCTGCTGCTGGTGCTGAAGGTTCAAGTACTGCTCCAGCAACAGTTACAATAGGAGGAACAGCTTACACAATTGATGTAACATCTCAAACAAAAGCTAATAATGCAGTATCTGTTGTTGACGCATTAATTAAAGCTGTAGACGATATGGCTGCAAAATTTGGTGCATATCAGATTGAGCTTGAAAAAATAATCAGTAATAACCAATCTGCAAAAATAGATACAGAAGAAGCTGAATCTCGTATAAGAAACGTTGACTTTGCTAAAGAAATGGCTGAATTTACAAGAAGACAAATTCTTATGCAGTCTGGTACTGCTATGCTTGCTCAGGCAAATCAGCTTCCTCAACTCGTTCTACAATTACTCCGATAAAAAATATAGGGGGTTCTTCCCCCTATTTAATTAAATAAAAAAGGGTGATGCCATGGATATCAAAGGCATTAATAACATTATGGATAGAGCTATTTCCCAGGGTTCACAAGAAGTAGAGCTTCAAAGGCAGATAGAAAAAAGTCCGGTACAACAGGTTAAAGAGCAAAATGAACAAAATCTTCAAAAACTATCAAAAGACCAGTTAGAAGACCTATTTAAAAGTATGAAAGAAAAATTTGATTATATGAATAAGTATCTGAAGATAGAAATAGACAAAGATTTACACGAACCTGTAGTGAAAATTGTTGATAAAAGAACAAATCAAGTAGTAAGGCAAATACCTCCAGAGTATCTGTTGGAAATAGCCAAGAAATTAGATGAACTGGTTGGTCTTTTGTTTAATAAGGAGGCGTAAGCCATGGCTGGAGAAATTTATTTAAGTAATCTTGTTGGGAATTTTGATTATGCTGAGATGCTAAACAATATAAAAATGATAAAAAGTCAGCAAATCCTTTTACTTCAACAAAGAGAAAATCTAATACAGGAAAAGAAAAATGCCATTTCAGATTTTGGTAGTATTCTCAAAGACATGCAGCAGTTATTAAACAAAGTTGCAGATATATCTAAGTTAGATAAAAAGAGCGTATCTGTTTCTGATGAAACAGTTATTGATGTTTCAATAACAAACGACTCTGCTTTATCACCTTCTAACATAGATATATCTGTAAACAAACTTGCCCAAAATGATGTATGGCTTACTGGTTCTGGAGTTTCTGATAAAACAACAGCATTAACATCGCTGTCAACATCATCTTTGGATATTACATACGGCGGAAATACTATAACGGTAAATTATGATAATACAGACTCTTTAGAAAGTATAGTAAACAAAATCAACACAGAAGCTGCAAATAACAACCTTAATATAAGGGCGTCTATATTTTTTGACGGGTCTAACTACAGACTTTTGGTAAAAGGATTAGATACTGGAGCTTCAAATACTGTATCTATAAATGATAATGGAAATCTATCTTCAGTACTTGGTGGGTTTAATAATGTTCAAACAGCACAGGACGCAGAAATATCAATATATGGAACAACAGTTGTAAGTCAAACAAATACATTCAATAATGTCATAAGTGGTTTATCTATAACAGTAAAGTCCGTATCATCTTCACCTGTAAATATTACAGTTCAAAATGATTATTCAGAATTTAAAAGTGATTTAAAAGACTTTATAAAAAAGTATAACGAGATGGTAGATTTTATAAAGGAAAAAACTGGTAAAAATGGTATCCTGTCTGGCGAGTTTTCTCTACAGCAAATAAGAAGCACCATATTTAAAAAACTTGAACCGCTAATGAATAACAATCTTATATCTGTTGACAAAGATACAGGA
>JALSSG010000272.1 GCA_026984355.1 Hydrogenothermaceae bacterium | reverse complement strand
TGTTCCACCTAAAGTTTATAGAAAGTCCATAAACAGCACAAAGTTTCTTGATATTCATGTAAAAACAGAAAACAGATATTGCTATTACATAACAATTCCTAAAAATAAGTATGTAGAAGGAATTCCCTCTAAAACTATATGTACTTTTTATAAAGACATATTCCCTCCAGAACCTCCTGCTGATGGATTTTTGTATAAACAAAACAACTATGCTTTAATTTTCTGGGATGATAGTCCGTCAAAAGATGTAAAAGGATATAAGGTTTATAAAAACAAAAAACCTTTATTTAAATTTCTATTAAAAACATACTATATAAAGGATAAAAATTACAAAAAAGGTGATATATACTATATAACAGCAGTAGATAATGCTGGTAATGAAAGTAAACCACTGGTTATAAGGTGAAAAAATGAGTAAAACATTAAAGGAATTTTTAGAAGAACATCACTTAACTTTAAATGATAACGCAAAACTGTTGTTTGAAAAATTAGGTTTACCTAAAGATATTCTGTCAAAATTAGAAGAAGAATATGGCAAATCCGATAAAATGTCAAAGTCAAAACACAATACAGTAGACCCAGATGAAATGATAGAAAAATATGGAGCAGACACAGTAAGACTGTATATCTTATTTGCAGCTCCACCAGAAAATAACTTTGACTGGACTGATGCAGGAATTGAAGGAGCTCATAGATTTTTAAAAAGAGTATGGAACTTAATAGTATCTAACATAGAGCTTATTAAGGATGTTTCCTATTCAAAAGAAGATTTTAAAAACCTGTCAGAAGAAGATAAAAAATTAAGAAGAAAACTTCACCAGACTATAGAAAAAGTAAACAACGATATAATGAAAAACTACCAGTTTAACACTGCTATAGCATCAATTATGGAGCTGGTTAATGAACTTTATACATACAAAAGTAAAAATCCAAAAATTCTAAAGGAAGCCTTTGAAAATCTTATTCTTATGCTTTCACCCTTTACACCATTTATAGCTGATAAGTTATGGAATTTAATTGGAAAAGAAGGTTTTACTATCAATTATCCTTTTCCACAACCAGATAAAGAAGCTTTAGTTGAAGAAACAAAGGAAATTCCTGTACAGATAAATGGAAAAGTTAGGGCAAAAATAGTAGTTCCAGCTAATGCAGATGAACAAATGGTTATACAGACAGCCTTAAATAATGAAAATGTAAAAAAATGGACAGAAGGAAAACAGATTCTAAAAACTATTTTTATAAAAGGAAAAATTTTAAATATTGTAGTTAAAGGATAAAGGAGATAAAAATGACACCAATGCAAAAAAATCACATAAAACAACTTTGCCAACTAAATGGAGTCCTTATAGAAGAGCTTGAAGCTTTTGTAAAAGCTAAGTTTGGAAAAGGTTTAGACCAGTTAAATACAAGAGAAGCAAATAGAATAATAGAAATTTTACAAGAAGAACCAGACGAAATTACAGAACTATCTGAATAAAGGGTCTTTTAAACCTAAACTTTCAAATGCTTCCTGTCTTTGCTGGCAGGTTGCACATTCACCACAAGGTGGTAAAGTTCCTTTATAACAGGAATAAGTTTTTTCATAAGGAACACCAAGCTCCAGACCAAGCTTTAAAACATCAGTTTTTGTCATACCTAAAAACGGAGTATAGACTCTAATCCTATTTTTTTTCTTGGCTACCATAATTGAGCTTGAATTTATTGCAGCTTCTACTGATGATGCAAATTCTGCTCTACAATCTGGATAGGGAGAATCAACAGAATGAATGCCAATACCTATATTTTCTATCTCATACACATCTGCAAAAGAAGCAGCTATTGAAAGAAAATTTAGATTTCTCATAGGAACAGTAGTAATTGGTGGTTCATCTGGATAACTCTCTGAAGGAACTTCTACAGAAGAATCTGTTAAAGCACTTCCTTTTATACCTTTTAGATGAGGTATATCTACTACAAAATGCTGTTTTACCTTAGCTAATCTAACAAGCTCTTTAGCAAAATCAAGCTCTACACTGTGTTTTTGACCATAATTAAAAGATATAGCATAAACTTCATCAAACTCTTTTTTTGCAAGCCACAAAAGGGTGGCACTATCCATGCCACCTGAAACAAGCACAATTATATTTTTTTTCATCTTCTTACCTAAAAAACTTTTTGCAAAGAAATTTAAACTTAAAAAGGTTTTTTTCAAGACTGTTTTATATGATTTATAATCACTTCTGTCATTTCTTCAGTAGACACCTTCTTAGTTCCTGGAGACCATATATCTGTAGTTCTATAACCTTCTTCTAAAGCTTTATCTACAGCTTCTTCTATATCTCTTGCAGCTTCTGGTAATTTACAGGTTATTTCTAACATCATTGCTGCTGATAATATCATAGCTACTGGATTAGCTATTCCTTTCCCTGCTATATCTGGAGCTGAACCATGAATAGGTTCATAAAACGCATACCTTTCTCCTATACTTGCAGAAGGCAACATTCCCAAACTTCCTGTTAATGCTCCTGCTTCATCAGATATGATATCTCCAAACATGTTCCCAGTTACTATAACATCAAAATCTTTTGGTCTTCTAATCAGTTGCATTGCACAATTGTCTACATACATATGCTCAAGTTCTACATCAGCATAGTCGTTATGAACTTCTGTTATAACTTCTCTCCATAGAGCACTTACTTCAAGAACATTAGCTTTATCTACACTTGTTACCTTCTTTCTTCTACTTCTTGCAAGTTCAAAAGCGAGTTTTCCAATTCTTTTTATTTCGTGTTCATAATAAATCATAGTGTTATAGCCAACTCTCTCTCCGTTTTTCTCTTCTATGCCTCTTGGTTCTCCAAAATATATTCCACCAGTAAGTTCTCTTAGAACAAGGAGGTCTACTCCTTTGATTATGCTGTTTTTTAAAGGAGAAGAATCTAAAAGAGCATTATAAGCTTTTGCAGGTCTTAAGTTTGCAAATAAATCTAATTCTTTTCTAATTCTCAAAAGACCTTTTTCTGGTCTTTTATCTGTAGGTAAATTATCCCATTTTTCACCACCTACAGCACCAAATAAAATAGCATCACTTTCTTTACAAAGTTTTAATGTTTCTTCAGGTAAAGGGTCTCCCGTTTCATCAATAGCTGCACCACCTACAAGAGCCTCTTTAAACTCAAACTGTATTCCATATTTCTCAGATATAGCTTCTAAGACTTTTAAAGCTGATTTCATTATCTCTGGACCGATACCATCACCGGGCAAAACTGCTATCTTACAGCTTTTTTTCATAAACTTTCCTCCAAATTATTTATACAGAATTTGCTATTGATATTATACATTGGAGTAGAAGATAGAAAAAAAATTTTTATGGATTTTTCATCATATCTATTAAAAGATAATTGATACTCCAGAAGTTTCCTTCAAAATCTCCTAATCTATATTTTCCAGGTATCCATATACCACATTCATTAAATAGGTACTTTATTTCTTTTTCTATTACTTCACCTGGATATTTTTCAAATGTTGCCAAATCCCATTCACAAAATACCACTTCTCCATATTCATCTACATCTAAATTTAGTGGTGCAGAATTTAGCTTAACCCTTCTGTACCTGTTCATGTTATCAATTTCCATAGCAAAATTTTTTGCAGATAAAAACAACCACAGGGCATCATCAACAGGAATATATGTAATCAGTTCTTTTGTTTTTCTGTGTAAAAAATTATCTAACTTCTTTAAAGATTTCTCATAGGTTTCTCTATCAAACTCAAATGATGGAAGCTGGATATGAGTATCAGCATATCTCCAGTTTTTCCAGATAACTTTATCTGTAGTTATTTTTATGTCTATAGTTAGATTCTTCTTTAGTTCTTTTTCTTCATTACAGGTTCTAAAAAATATAGGTATGTTTTCTCCTTCTTTAGATAGATTTTCTTTATAAACTTCGGCAGAAAAAGGAGCAAATGTTCTATAGGGATTATCTTTTGATTTTTTTGGAGGTAATATCTGTACAAAAACATCTATTAGCCTGTGTCCGTTTATCCATATATCTACAGGATTTGGAAAAGCACAGCTTTGTTTATTAAAGTCTAAATACTCAAAATATGAGGCTTTAAAGTCAAAACTCTCAACATTTATCATTACTTTCTCTTTTTCTTCCTTCGTTCTAACCTGTTTTTATACTTAATAACTTTTTTCTTTTTCTTAGCTTTTGGCTCATCTAAGTTTGTTGTAGCCTCCTGAAGTAGTTTTTCAGCCTCTTCTTGCTGTCTCTTTTGTTCCTGCTGAACTTCTTCTTCAGATACTATATTTACTTTATAAAGATATTCAAGGGTATTGTACTTTAGCTTATACATCATATCTTCAAATAGCTGGAAAGACTCTTTCTTATACTCAACTAATGGGTCTCTTTGGGCATAACCTCTTAATGAAACACTCTCTCTTAATCTATCTAATAAATGTAAGTGTTCTTTCCATAGATTATCAAGCACTTGAAGGGTGATATATCTTTCAAATTCTCTCATTACAGATGAGCCTACTTTTTCTTCTTTTTGTTTATAGTAATCTTCAAGCTGTTTTAGTATATGTTCCTCTAACTCTTTTCTATCCCATTCTTTATCTTCTGGAATATCAATATCTACACCAAGCCATTCTTTAAAGCTTAGTTTAAGTTCTTTTAAATCCCATTTTTCTTGATATTCATCTGCTGGAGCATATTTATCTATAAAGTTAAGTGCTATTTCTTCAAGCCATTGTTTTATATCTCCTTCAAGGTTTGCTCCTTCAAGTATGTCTCTTCTAAGGGAATAAACTACTAATCTCTGTTTGTTCATAACATCATCAAACTCAAGCAGTCTTTTTCTTATCTGGAAGTTCTGACCTTCTACCCTTTTTTGTGCATTTTCTATAGCTTTAGATACCATTCCACTTTCTATTGGTTCATCATCTGGTATGTTCATCTTGTCCATAAGATTTTTTAATTTATCTCCTCCAAATAATCTTAAAAGGTCATCTTCAAGAGACAGATAAAATTTAGAGCTTCCTGGGTCTCCTTGCCTACCTGCTCTACCTCTAAGCTGGTTATCTATTCTTCTACTTTCATGCCTTTCTGTTCCTATTACTGCAAGGCCACCTAATTCTATAACTTTTTTCTTTTCTTCTGCCGTTATTTTTTGAGCCTCTTTTAGAGCTTCTCTATACTGTTCTTCTGTGGCTTCTTCTGGGGTAAGCCCTTTTTTCTTAAGTATCTCTTTAGCTAAAAACTCAGGGTTTCCACCAAGAAGGATATCTGTTCCTCTACCTGCCATATTTGTAGCTATTGTTACTGCTCCAACTCTTCCAGCCTGTGCGATTATTTCTGCTTCTTTTTCATGATGTTTTGCGTTCAAAACGTGGTGTTTAATTCCTCTTTTTTTAAGCAAGCTTGATAGGTACTCAGATGTTTCTATTGAGGCAGTTCCTACTAATACTGGTCTTCCTTTTTTATGTAGCTCCTCTATTTCCTCTACTACATGTTTAAATTTGGCATTTTTTGTTTTGTATATAACATCAGGATAGTCTTTCCTGATTACTGGTTTATTTGTTGGAATAACAAGAACATCAAGATTATAAATCTCTTTAAATTCTGTAGCTTCTGTTTCTGCAGTTCCTGTCATACCTGCAAGTTTCTTATACATTCTAAAGTAGTTTTGGAATGTAATAGAAGCTAATGTCTGGTTTTCTGCTTCTATCTTTACACCTTCTTTAGCTTCTATAGCTTGATGAAGACCGTCAGACCATCTTCTTCCAGGCATTAGTCTTCCTGTAAACTCATCAACTATTATTACCTGTCCATCTTTAACAACATAATCAACATCTCTATGAAATAGATAGTTGGCTCTTAAAGACTGATTTATAGCGTGTAATATCTCTATATTTTTTGGATCAAACAGGTTATCAAGTCCAAAGTATTTTTCTGCCTTTTCTATACCTTTTTCTGTAAGAACAGCTGTTTTATTTTTCTCATCTACGATAAAGTCTTCATCTTTTATAAGAGTTTTTACAAATGCATCTGTTGAATAATATATAGAAACATCTTCACCAGAT
>JALSSG010000271.1 GCA_026984355.1 Hydrogenothermaceae bacterium | reverse complement strand
TAAGCTGGTGAGGTACTATCAAGTAGCAGTACCCTCTATACTGTCCTCTACCTATTCTTCCTCTAAGCTGGTGAATTTGGGAAAGGCCAAACCTATGTGCTTCTTCTATAACCATAACAGATGCGTTTGGAACATCTACACCAACTTCTATAACTGTTGTTGATACTAATATGTCTGCTTTACCTTCCTTAAATTCATTCATTATTCTATCCTTTTCTTCCTGTTTCATTTTTCCATGAAGTAGCAAAACTTTTTTATCTGGAAATGCCTCTTGCCAGTGTTTGTATCCTTCTTCTGCAGATTTTAGGTCTGATTTCTCTGATTCTTCTATAAGAGGATAAACTACAAATGCTTGTCTACCTTTGTCTAATTCGCTTTTTATTTTTTCATATAAAGCTTTTCTTTCATCGTCAAATATTAATTTTGTTTCTACAGGCTTTCTTCCTTTTGGTAGTTCTTTTAATAATGAAAGGTCTAAATCTCCATAGTGAGCCATAGTAAGTGTTCTTGGTATAGGTGTAGCTGTCATAACCAGTACATGAGGAATTATTTCTGATTTATCTGTTAGGGCTTTTCTCTGTTCTACACCAAACCTGTGCTGTTCATCGACTATTACGAGTGTCAGGTTTTTGAATTTTACTTTTTCCTGAATAAGAGCATGTGTTCCTATTACAATTTTTGCTGTTCCGTCTTTTATTTTTTTGTAAATCTGTTTTTTTTCCTTTGTAGATAGACTTCCTGTAAGTAATACGATTTTTACATCATAATCTTTTAGAAACTGTTTAAAATTGTTAAAGTGCTGTTGTGCCAGTATTTCTGTAGGAGCCATTACTGCTACCTGAAATCCGTTTAAAGCTACTGCTAAAGATGCAGCTGCAGCTACTACTGTTTTCCCACTTCCAACATCTCCTTGGAGCATTCTGTTCATCGGGTATGATTTTGACATATCTTGTAGTATTTCCTGTATGGCTTTTTTCTGTGCATTTGTTAACTCAAATGGTAGTTTTTTTTCAAACTCTTCTAAAAAATTTTCTGGTACAGAGATAGGTTGGGAAGGTTCTTTTTCTAATAGTTTTTTTCGGTATGCCTGTGCAAGCTGAAGTAAGAATAATTCTTCAAATATAAATCTTTTTTGATAATTTGTTTCAAAGTCATTTAGTAAATCTAAGTTTTCTGTATTTGGTGGAAAGTGCGTATATTTTATTGCCTGTGAAATTTGAGGGAATTGATATTTTTCTAGAATAAATTCTGGTAGAATTTCTGGATAATAAGGAGCAAACTTATTTATTATCCTGTAAAGGACTCTTCTTAGATGGTTTTGAGTTTGTGAATTTATCTTTATGGAACTATCTCCTCTCAAAGAATATACAGGAAGTATCCTATCTAAAATAATATCTTCGTCTTGTGGTTTATAAATCTCTGGTTGTATTATGGATTTTTTTCCCTGAAAAGTATTTACTTTTCCAGCTATTACTACCTTTTTTCCTTTCCTAAAAAAAGTAAATAGAAAAGGTTTGTCATGTACAAAGTAAGCGTATAGGTATCTGTCTCCCTGTTTGAGTTTTACTTCTGTTTTTAGCCTTTTTTTGTCTATCTTTTTAACTTCTACAACCTCAACAAGAAATGCTCCTGTTTCTCCTTCTTTTACCTGTGATAGTTTTTTAAATCTTTTGTCTTCATACCTTTTAGGAAAGTAATATAATGCTTCTTCTAAATTAGATACTCCTATTTTCTTTAAAGCTCTTTTTTCTGCTGGTCTTACTTTTAGGTCTGCTACTTTTTTTTGTTTAAAAAACCTTCTATCTAGCTTTTTTTTAGTTTCTATTGTTTTTTTTGGAGTAGGAGAATGTTTTTTTGAGTTTTCTATTTCTTCTAATAGCTTTATTATGTGATTGATTAGTGCCCTTTTTTTAGGTGTTGAATATCCGTTGAAGCCTTCAATATCCTCAAAAACACCAGATGGTAATATATCTTTTAAATAATACAATGTTTTGTGTAAATCCTTAGTGTTTTTAAGGATTTTATCCTCAAGTTTACTTATATTTAACAGTGTGTTTTTTGCTTGTTTTATTTTTTCTTCTATTGTTTTCATAGAAAACATAATATATATCTGAATAAATTTTTCCACAGCTTATTATAATAGATTTAAAGATTTTTGCAGGGAATAAAATGGAAACTCATGAGTTTTTACTTGACCTGTTTATGATTCTGGTTTTTGCTCGGATTTTTGCAGAGATTTTTGCTTATTTAAAGCTACCACCTGTTCTTGGAGAGGTTTTTGCTGGAATTGTTTTAGGACCTAGTTTTTTAGACTTTGTAGAGGTTAATCAGATAATAAAAATACTTGCAGAAATAGGTATTATACTGCTTTTGTTTGAAGTTGGTTTAGAAACTGATATGAGAAAATTACAGAAGGAAGGTTTAAAGTCTGTTATTGTTGCAGTTTTTGGTGCAGCATTTCCTTTTATTGTTGGATATGCAGTTAGCTACTATATTTTTAATCTTTCAGCTATTGTATCACTTTTTATTGGTGGAACTTTAACTGCTACAAGTATAGGTATAACTATCAGAGTTTTAAAAGATTTAAATAAAGAAAGAACTTCCGCTGCTCAAATAGTTATTGGTGCTGCTGTTTTAGATGATATTATAGGTGTTATTTTGCTTATTATTCTTTTTGATATTGCTGTAATGGGTCAGATTAATATAGAAAGAATGATAAGAATTATATTTTTAATAATGCTGTTTTTTACTGCCGCTCCTGTACTTGCGATGCTTATGTCTAAGATAATCCATGTCTATGATAGGGAGTTTAGAAGATTACCTGGTTTTCTACCAACTATAATAGTATCTTTAATTTTATTTTTTGCATATATTTCTCATATATTTGGAGCTCCAGAAATAATAGGGGCTTTTGCTGCTGGTATAGCTCTTTCAAGAAGGTTTTTCTTACCTTTTGGTATAGCTTTAAAATCAGACCCTCACTTTACAGAAAAAGTAGAAAATCAGATGAGACCACTTATCTATCTTTTTACTCCTATATTTTTTGTTACGGTAGGTTTATCTATGAATTTAAAAGTTATTGATTTTACCTCTATTGATTTTTGGCTTTTGACTGTTGTTCTTCTGGTTGTGGCAGTTGTTGGTAAGCTTGGTGGGGCTTTTTTACTAAAGCATATATCTTTTATTAGAAAACTCATCATTGGTACTTCTATGATTCCAAGAGGTGAAGTAGGACTTATATTTGCTGAACTTGGAAGAACTGTGAATGTTTTCTCAAATGAGGTTTATGCATCTTTAGTTTTTGTTATTATAATTACAACTATTATTCCACCATTTGTTCTTAAGTGGCTTTTTGAAAAAGAAGAGTTTTCGTGAGGGAGTATTAAGTTGGGAATTTTGGAATCGATAATTTTAGGAATTATTGAAGGTTTAACAGAATTTTTGCCTGTATCATCTACAGGTCATTTGATTTTAGTTTCTACTTTACTTGGTATTGAGCAAACAGAAACTCATAAAACTTTTGAAGTTTCTATTCAACTTGGCTCTATACTTGCTGTAGTTTTTTTATATAGAGATAAACTTTTTTCAAATATAACTCTATGGAAAAAACTTATAGTAGCTTTTATTCCAACTGGAACTTTAGGATTTTTTCTATATAAAGTAATAAAGTCTTTATTTGACCCTTCTATAGTTGTTTTTATGTTGGTTTTAGGCGGTATATTTTTTATACTGGTTGAACTTTTTTATAAGAAAGAGCCACATCCTTATCATAGTGTGGAAGATATACCTTACTATACTGCATTTGCTATAGGGTTTTTTCAGTCTTTTGCTATGATACCAGGTACTTCTCGTTCAGGAGCTTCAATTATTGGTGGTTTGCTTATGGGTCTTGATAGAAAAACTGCTGCAGAGTTTTCTTTCTTACTTGCAGTTCCTACAATGTTTATAGCTACAGGTTATGATATTTTTAAACATTATAATGAGTTTAATCTAGATAACTGGATGACTCTTCTTGTAGGATTTATTACAGCATTTATTTTTGCTGTTATTTCAATAAAGCTGTTGCTTAGGTTTATTTCCACTCATAGTTTTATTCCCTTTGGAATTTATAGGATTATTATAGGTGTTTTATTTTATTTTATTGTTTTAAGCTGAATTATTTATAACATAAGCATTCCATTATCTTGTAGTAATCTTTCCACAATCCTCTTCTTTTTTCTTTTGCCTGTTTGAGTAAATCTTCTAAATATTCTGGATATTTTGCTTTTCTGTATATACAAGCGTACCCATCTTTTATTATTTCTTCATTGTAAAGTTCGTTATTTTTATTCCATATAAGTGCAAGATATCTTTTGAACTGACCCTGTCCTTCTATTTTGACTTTTACTATGTCTTTTACATGGAAGTTTCTTTTTGCATAGGCTGTCGCTTTTTGACCCATCTGTTTCATTTTTTTCTTAGAAGTATTACACTTATCTACATCTTTTAAAAGTTTGTATCCTTCATTTTTTTCTGGTGTGTCAATCCACAGCAGTCTAAGCTTGGCTTTTGTTCCATCTTGCATTTGAATAGTGATAGTGTCTCCATCTACTACTTTTACTACTTTTGCTTGATACTCTCCTGCTTTAAGTACTCCTTCTTGCGTTTTCGTTGTTCTTGTAGATGTTTCTTTTTGGAGGATTTTACTTAGCTCTGGAAACTTTTTTTCTAAAAAAAATCCTGCTAAAGCTATTATTATTACTACTATAGTTGAAAGAGTAGTTTTTTTCTTCAATTTATTCCTCCTTGACACCAACAATAAAATTTTACACAATTTATTCTAAATCAATAAAATAAAAAATATAAGGCAATAATTAAATGAAAAAATATTTTTCAATTAACAAATTTGCACAGTGGATAACATAACATTAACCTTAAGCATACAAATAAGCAAAAAATCAGCAATTAACAAACTACAAAAAGCATCAAAAACATTTCAGCACTTTAAAAATCTAATCTATATAACTGCTTTGGAGTATTTTAAATATACAAAAGATATAAAACCATTTCTATCAGTTAACTTTTTAGAAAAATACATAAAAGGAAAAGAAAAATTACCATTTGGAAATGAAAAAATAAGAGAAATACAAAATCAGTTAGTGAACCTATGGCAAAACAAAATCGGTTCTGATACATCAAAAATGCTTGTTAACATAATAGTTAGAGAATTTAAATCAGTAGTAGAAAAATGGAAAAAAGGAGAAAAAGCAAATCTGCCACTACCAAGAAAGCTATCTAAACTGCACTACTACACAATAGAGACAAATCCAAATATGATAGTAGACAAAAGAAAGCTAAAAGGAAAGAGAAAATCAAATCACATAGTAGTTAGAATAGGGAAAGCCTTTGGAGCGATAAAGATAAAAATACCAAAAGGAATAAACACAAAACACTTAAAACTAATCTGGAGAAAAGAAGGATATATAGATGTTATATTAACTTACGAACAATCTTTAAACAAAACACAGCTAAACAAAGATAGCTTTTTATCAATAGATATAGGGATAAACAACTTTATATCAGTTATATCAAATAAAGAAAACATAAGAAGTTTCATAGTAAATGGAAAGCCAATAAAAGCATTTAATCAGTGGGTAAACAAATTATCGGCAAAACTGCAAAGAGAAGGTAAAGAAAAAGAGCATAAGCTACTCTGGAGATACAGGAATAAAAGAATAAACCAGTTTTTTGGAAAGTTAACAAACTTACTTGTTTCACTGTCTTTAAAAGAAAACATAGGAACAATAGTAATATCAAAAGGTTTAATGGAAGAATACCAGAAAGAAAGTGATAAAGGAAAAAGATTTAATCAGACATTCAGGAGCATACCATTTGGTAGATTTATACAAATGCTAAAATACAAATGTGATGTAGCAGGAATTGATTTAGTGATAACAGAAGAAGAAAGCTATACATCAAAAACATCATCTATAACAGGAGATTTAGAAAAGAAAAAGTTCAACGGCAAAAGAGTAAAAAGAGGTCTTTTTAAAGACAATAAGACAAAAAAAGTTTACAATGCAGACTTAAA
>JALSSG010000270.1 GCA_026984355.1 Hydrogenothermaceae bacterium | reverse complement strand
TCAAGAATGTATCTTGCAAATATTTCTGTTAACATTGCTAAAAAGAAAGAACGACCTCTTAATGCTTTAGCTATGGAAAATTCCGCCTCTGAAGCTTCACTCGTTTTGTATATATTAAATAAGAATTTTTGAATTCCTCCTATGTCTCCTTCTATTAATAAAAATACCTCTTCGTCGTCGAAAGTTTGCGTTGAGTTTTTCTTTGGTTTTGTTATGCCTTTTTCCAAAGAGTAATCATATAAAGAGGTAGCAATAGCTGACAAAACTCTTGAGTGGTCAAAGAGTGAAATGTCTGGATAGTGATTTGAAAGTTTTTCGTAGTCATAAGTAGAAGCTGGAACAGACCATGTATATTTTTGTAGTAAATAATAGGAGAAATTGAAAAATCTTTCTAAAAAATTAGAAAAATTCTTAGATAAATTTTTAAATTCATTTTCAAAATTTTCAAATAGGTTTGTATAAATATCTTTAAGTTTTGGGTTTATATTTTTTTTTGAAGAAACATCAAATATTTTTTCTACTCTTTCTTCTGTATCATCAAAATATTTAATTTGAAAATCATCTATAAATCCTTTAATTGTTTTTGGAAAAATGTTTTTTTCATTTAATTCTAACTTGTTAGGGATATATAAACCAAAATTCTTTTCATATCCTTCTTTATATTTAGTAAATAAAACTCTTTCAAAAACAGAGTGCATAATATTTAGTTCATCCTTTAGAATTTTTTCTCTATCGTGGGCAGAAGAATACCAGTCAGCAATTTGCATTAATCTACTTTCTAACTCTTCAGTAGGATTGTGATGTTTTGCTCCCCAATTTATGAGTTTTGCTGTTAAACCTTCTTCTACTTTTTCAAATATGTTTTTTTGTTTTTCAATCCATCTTGCAGATAAAACAGCATGAGCATATTTAAACTCATCTTTATCTTTTTCTGAAGTGGTTTCTCCTATTGCCCTCTGATAAAACTTACCAATATCATGAAAAAGACCAGCTAAAGCTATTAAATACTTTTCTTTTTTGTTCATACAAAATCCCCCAATTTATACTAAAAATTTTAGTATTCATACATATATTAGGTCAAATAGATTTTTTATATCAGATATGTTTATGTATATAAACGAAAGTATATAAATGTTTCTGACATTGGAGTTTGAAAGTATAGGAAGGATTATTCAGAAGGTTTTAATGAAAAGGGAGCTTAAAGCCCCCTTAGATTACTTTATTTTATGATTGTTGAGCCTGGAGTTTTTCAGCTTTCTCTACAGCTTCTTCAATAGTTCCTACCATATAAAATGCCTGTTCTGGTAAATGATCCCATTTTCCTTCTATAATTTCTTTGAATGACCTTATAGTATCTTCTTTTTTCACATATGACCCCGGTTGTCCTGTAAATTGCTCTGCAACGTGGAACCTTTGGGCAAGGAATCTTTGTAATCTTCTTGCTCTTGCAACAATTGCTTTGTCTTCTTCTGATAATTCTTCCATACCAAGAATAGCAATAATTTCTTGAAGTTCTTTATATCTTTGTAAAATTCTTTGTACTTCTCTTGCTACATAATAATGTTCTTCTCCCACATATTCTGGTGCTAATGCTTTTGAAGTTGATTCTAGTGGGTCTATAGCTGGATATATTCCAAGCTCTGCAAGTCTTCTTTGAAGAACAATAGTAGCATCAAGATGGGCAAAAATAGATGCTGGTGCCGGGTCTGTAATATCGTCAGCTGGTACATAAACAGCTTGAATAGAAGTAATAGAACCATTAATAGTTGATGCAATTCTTTCCTGAACTTCGCCTACGTCTGTTCCAAGAGTTGGTTGATAACCAACAGCTGAAGGTAATCTTCCAAGTAGTGTTGAAACTTCTGCACCAGCCTGCACAAATCTGAATATATTATCGATAAATATTAAAACGTCTTGTTTTTCTACATCTCTGAAGTATTCTGCTATTGTTAATCCTGTGTGAGCTACTCTAAATCTAACTCCTGGTGGTTCATTCATCTGTCCATAAACCATAGCAGTATATGGGAGAACTCCTGATTCTTTCATTTCCATCCATAAATCATTCCCTTCTCTTGTTCTTTCTCCAACTCCAACGACAACAGAATATCCAGAGTGGAATTTTGCAACGTTATGTATAAGCTCTTGCATTAGAACAGTTTTCCCAACTCCTGCACCACCAAATAATCCAACTTTTCCACCTTTTATAAAAGGTACAAGAAGGTCTATAACTTTAATTCCTGTTTCAAATATTTCTACTTTTGTTGCTTGTTCTTCAAATGAAGGAGCTGGTCTAAAAATTGGCCAATATTCTTCTGCTTCTACAGGCCCTTGTTCGTCTATAGGTTGTCCAACAACATTAAATATTCTTCCAAGAGCAGCTTTTCCAACAGGTATTTTAACAGGAGAACCTAAATCTTCTACTTCCTGTCCTCTAACAAGACCATCTGTAGGACCATAAGCAACTGTTCTTACTCTGTTTTCCCCAAGGTGCTGAGCCACTTCAAGATATAAATCTTCTACGTATTCTTCTCCTTTATCATTTATAGCAGTTCTTTGAGTTTTTAATGTATTTCTTATAGCTGGTAAATCTTCTGATGTTTTTACTTCAAATTCTACGTCAACAACTGGACCGATAACCTGAACAATTTTTCCTACTTTTGTTTCAGCCATTTATGTTCCTCCTAAATTTTATTACTTAATAGCTTCTGCAGCATTGATTATATCAATCAATTCTGTTGTGATTGCTTCCTGTCTTGCTTTGTTGAATATGATTGTCCACTTTCTTATGGCTTCATCTGCATTTTTTGTTGCATTATCCATTGCTATCATTCTTGCTGCATGTTCTGCTGTTGCAGATTCTACCATAGCTCTATAAATCTGGAAGTTTATATACATTTTAAGTAAATGTTCTAAAACCTCTTCTTTGGTAGGTTCTATATTGTACTTTGCATATGTGTCTAACTTTGTAGGTTCTACTATTTCTGCTTCTATAGGAAGAAGTTTTCTGATTTTTGTTTCATATTTTACAGTTGTTATAAGTTCATTATTTATTATGAAAACTGCATCTGATTTTTTATCTACATATCTATTTGCTACTATTTCTCCTACCTGTGATGTAAAAGATAGATTTAGATTACTTCTATAAACATCTTCGTAAGCTTCCACAATACTAAAATTTTTATTTTTAAAGAATTGAACTGCTTTTCTACCTATAAGTATAAGGTTTGCTTTTTTATCTTCTTCTTCTAATTTTTTTACTTGCTTTATTGTTTCTTTTATAACATTTGAATTAAAAGCTCCTGCAAGTCCTCTATCAGCTGTAACAACTATAAAATCTATACTTTTTCTTTCTTCTCTTATTTCTAAAAGAGGATGTGCTTCTCTATCAGCATATAACCCTAAATCAGATATGAGTTCATATAGTTTATTAGAATAAGGTCTGGTTGCATTTAGCTGAATTTGGGCTTTTCTAAGTTTGGCAGCTGAAACAGCTTTCATAGCCTTTGTTATTCTCTGTGTATTCTTAATACCATTTATTTTCCTTTTTATATCTCTTGGTGAAAGTTTTGCCATTTTCTACCTCTCTTAGAAAGCTACCTTTTGTTTAAATTCTTTTATTGCAGCATCTAATTTTGCTTTTATATCATCTGTAAGAGTCTTTTCTGTTTTTATAAGCTCTAAAATTTCTGGATGTTCTGTATCAAGGAAAACATAAAATTCCTGTTCAAATTTTTGAATTGCTTCTACAGGAACATCATCAAGATATCCATTTACTCCTGCATATATAATAGCTACCTGCTTTTCTACAGGTACAGGTTTATTAGGTGGTTGTTTTAGAAGCTCAACCATTCTTTGACCACGAGCTATTTGTTGTTGTGTAGCTTTATCTAATTCTGAAGCAAATTGAACAAAAGCTTCTAATTCTCTAAATTGTGCAAGTTCAAGTCTTAAAGTACCTGCTACTTGTTTCATAGCTTTAATTTGTGCTGCTCCACCAACCCTTGATACTGATAAACCTACGTTAATAGCCGGTCTTATACCTTTGTTAAATAGGTCTGTTTCAAGGAATATTTGTCCATCTGTAATAGAAATAACGTTTGTTGGAATATAAGCAGCAACGTCCCCAGCTTGTGTTTCAATAATAGGTAAAGCTGTTAAAGAACCGGCACCAAGTTCATCGTTTAGTTTCGCTGCTCTTTCTAATAATCTTGAATGCAGATAGAAAACGTCACCTGGATAAGCTTCCCTACCAGGTGGTCTTCTAAGGAGTAGAGATAATTGTCTGTAAGCTTGTGCATGTTTTGATAAGTCATCATATATAACAAGGGCATGCATTCCATTGTCTCTGAAGTATTCACCAATGGTACATCCAACAAATGGAGCTATATACTGCATTGTAGCCGGGTCAGATGCTGTAGCTGCTACAACTACTGTATATTCCATAGCTCCATGTTGTTGCAATATTTCAACAACCCTTCTTACCTGTGCTCTTTTTTGTCCAACAGCAACATATACACAATAAACATCTTCTCCTTTCTGGTTTAATATTGTGTCTATTGCTATTGTTGTTTTTCCTGTTGCTCTATCACCTATGATTAATTCCCTTTGACCTCTTCCTATAGGTATCATAGCATCTATGGCTTTTATACCTGTTTGTAGAGGTTCGTGAACAGATTTCCTTGCCACAACACCTGGAGCAATTTTTTCAACAGGTGAATAATATGCTATATCTTCTATTGGGCCTTTTCCATCTATTGGTCTTCCAAGACCATCTACTACTCTTCCAAGTAATCCTTTTCCTACTGGAACTTCTAGTATTTTTCCGGTTCTTTTTACAATTGAACCTTCTTTGATTAATGATTCTTCTCCTAAGAGAACAGCACCAACATTATCTTCCTCCAGGTTAAATACAACTCCAGTTACTCCATTTTCAAACTCTAACATCTCCCCTGCTACAGCTTTTTCTAAGCCATAGACCCTAGCAACACCATCACCTACCTGTATAACTGTCCCTACTTCCTCAAGCTGTGCTGATACTTCAAATTCTTGTAGCTGTTTTTTTAATATTTCTGCTACTTCATCGGCTCTTATTATTGACATTCTTTGACCTCCTTTTAAACTTGTGTTAGTTGTTGCTGTAATTTTTTAATAAAAAATCTGACAGAAGCATCTAAGACATAACTTCCTGCTTTTACTACAATGCCCCCTATTAAAGAAGGGTCTTCTTTTATATTAAATTCTACCTTTTTGCCTATTTTCTTTTCTACAAGATTTTTTATCTCTTCAATATCAGATTGTTCCAGTGGATATGCTGTTATTATTTCTCCTTCAACTGTAGCAAAGAGTTTTTCTACCTCAAATCTGAATGCTTTATCTAACTCTTTTATTACGTTTCCTTTGTTTATTTTAATTAGGTAAAATATGGTTTCTTTAACAAGATTATCTATTTGAAGATTATCAAAAGTGGCAGCTAAGATTTTTTCTTTTGTTTCTAAATCTAAACGTGGATTTAATACTATATTTCTAAACTCTGTATTTTTTCTATAAAAAGTAGATATTAATTCTAAATCTTTTAAAACTTTTAATATTTTTTCTTCTTCTTTTGGTACTTTATTTAATAGAATTTTTGTAATACGTTTTAGTACTTTTTTATCTACTTTCAATTTTATGCCTCCAGTTTTTTGAGAGTTTCTTTTAGTATTACTTTGTTTACTTCAGGATTTATATTCTCTTTTAAGAGTTGTTGTGATATTTCTAAGGCTTTTTGAACTGCGTATTTCTTTAGTTCCTGCTCTCCCCTTTTGATTTCTATTTCCACAGTTTCTTTTGCCTGTTTTTTAATTCTATCTGCTATTTCTTGAGCTTCCTTTAGTGCTTGTTCTCTTTCTAATTTGGCTGTTTCTTCTGCTATTTTTAAACTTTCTTCTAATTTATATTTTGCTTCTTCTAATTTTTGATTTGCTTCTTCAAGTGCTTTTCTGCTATCATCTCTTGCTTTTTTGGCTTCTTCTACAATGTTTTTGATACTTTCTCTTCTATCAATAAAGAATTTTTTTATAAATTTCCATGCAACCAAGTAAAGTATGATTAACATTAAAAGTGTGTTTACTCCTTTCCAGAAAAGAG
>JALSSG010000269.1 GCA_026984355.1 Hydrogenothermaceae bacterium | reverse complement strand
AGATGCATCTTCTTTTATATAAACTTCATAAAGTTTTAGAAAAACGTTTGCAACTTTATTAATAAGGTCTTTTGGAAATCCAAGCTTAATAGCTACTTCTCTTGCCTGATAAGGTCTCAGTCCCATGAATGGGTCTATTTCTACAGTTATAATGGCTTCTGGGTTTTTAGCTGCTACTTCTTCTATTTCCATTCCACCTTCAGCAGAAGCCATAAGAATTAATTTTGATTTACTTCTATCAAGCAAAATAGCTGTATAAAACTCTTTATAAATATTTGTAGCTTCTTCAATATATAGTCTGCTTACTGGTAAACCTTCTGGTCCTGTTTGAAATGTTGCAAGTTTTTTTCCTAGAAGCTCTGCAGCGATTTGTTGAACTTCTTCTACAGAATTAGCTAATTTTACTCCACCTGCTTTTCCTCTACCACCTGCATGTATCTGCGCTTTGATAACAACAGGCCATGTTCCAAGTTCCTGTGCTGCTTCTACAGCTTCTTCTACAGTAAAAGCTGGAAATCCTTTTGGTACAGGGAGTCCATATTTTGCAAAAATCTCTTTTGCCTGATGCTCATGAACCTTCATCCTATCCTCCTATATTTTTTTTCAAAAAAGTTTCAAGTTCTCTAATTTTTCAGGAAATCTTTCTTCTCTTTTATTCTGGATTTTATAAAGTAGTTTAAATCTTTCAGAAATTAATTTTTCATCATCTATATTTATCTTATCAAGATTATTTTCTTTTTTAAATCTATTTATTGTCTGTTTGAGATTTTCTACTTTATCTGGAAAGATGTTTATTACTTCTTCTTGAGTTCTTTTGCTAAAAAGATAAGATACATATAATCTATGGCAGTTAAAAGGTTCTTTTTCTGCACACATTATGCAGACGCTATTTTTTCTTGTAAGTTTATATAAAGTTCTCATACCTTCTTTAAAATCTTTATCTTCTAACAAGTCTTCTGCAGAGCTAACTCCATTTTTAACTAATGTCTTTACTTTTAAACCTCCTAAATACTCACCTAAAAATAGATGGTCTATATTATAGCGATTTAAAGTCTGTTTTAACGTTTTTTCATCATATTGAGGAAATGTTTTAGAATAGGGAAATGTTCTGATATCCACCAATAGATTTATATTGTTATTTTTTAATAGTTTTATAAAATCTTCTATTTTATAAAAACCTGAATATCCTATGGTAAATAACATTTACACCACTAGTTTTCTATATTTTTTCTGCCCTTCTTCAAAAATATCACCACCATAAATATCATTTGCTACAACAACTGGAAAATCTTGAAAGACTAATTTCCTTATAGCTTCAGGTCCAAGGTCTTCATATGCAACTATTTCAACACCAACAATATGCTTTGATAATAAAGCTGCTGTTCCACCATAAGCCGCAAAATAAACTGCCTTGTATTTTTTTAGAGCTTCTTTAACTTCTTTACCTCTCCATCCTTTTCCTATTGTTGCTTTTAGTCCTAGCTGGTGGAGTTTTGGTGTATATTTGTCCATTCTGTATGCTGTTGTGGGACCTGCAGAACCTATAACCTGTCCTGGCTTAGCTGGAGTAGGTCCTACATAGTATATAACCTGACCTTTTATATCAAACGGAAGTTTTCCTGTTTTTTCATATTCTTCAAGCATTCTTTTATGAGCAGCATCTCTTGCTGTATAAACTACACCACTGAGCAAAACCCTATCACCAACTCTTAAATCTTCTATAACTTCATCTGTTAATGGAGTCCATATTTTTTTTGGCTGGCTCATTTTACTTCCTCTCAAATATATTTTTTAACAAACTATCAAGGTTTATATTTGTTCCTTCTGGAAGTTTAATTACTACATTTTCACTTCCAGATACAGATATACAGATTTCCCTATTTTTATCTTTCTTTATGAAAACTTTCTTTTCCTTCAAACTCACTATTATTTCCATGATTTTCTATATCTCTACTTCCTTATGTCTTGCTGCATGACATTGAATGTTAACTGCTACAGGAAGTGAAGCTATATGACATGGAGCTATCTCTATTTTTACATCAACAGCTGTTATAGTTCCTCCAAAGCCCAGTGGACCTACACCAAGTTTATTAGCATCTTCTAAAAGTTGTTCTTCAAGCTCTGCTATTCTTGGGTCTGGGTGTCTTTCTCCTATTTTTCTAAAAAGAGCTTTTTTTGCAAGTACTGCAGAATAATCAAAAGTACCACCAATACCTACACCAACAGTAAAAGGTGGACATGCATTAGGTCCAGCATTTGCTATCGTTTGTAAAACAAATTTTTTTACTCCCTCAAGTCCATCAGCAGGTTTTAACATTGCCTGCTTGCTCTGGTTTTCAGAACCTCCACCTTTTGCTGCAAACATGATTTTTATCTTATCACCAGGAACAATATTGTAATAAATAAGTGCTGGAGTATTATCTCCTGTATTCTGTCTTGAAAAGATAGGGTCATAAGCAAGAGAAGCTCTAAGATACCCTTCTTTAGTTGCCTGACTTACTGCCTCATTTATAGCCTGAGTGATATCTCCTCCAGTTATGTGAACATCCTGTCCTATATCAACAAAAAACACTGGATAACCTGTGTCCTGACAATAAGCTACTTTTTCAGAAGCAGCAACTTCAGCATTTTTTATAATTGTTTGAAGGATTTCTTTTCCTACTTCTGATTCTTCTTTATTCACTGCCTGTTTTAAAGCAGAAACAAAATCCTCAGGTAAATAGTATTCTGTATCCATAACAAGCTTTTTTACTGCTTCTTTTATCTCATTTACATGAACTTCTCTCATTTTATTTACCTCAAATGTTAATAAACTAAATCAAATTTAACTCTTTAATTCTTTCTATACCAGACTTAACAGATTTTACAGAAGATTCCCACTGGATTTTTTCTTCTTCTGTAAATGGCAATTTTATAACTTCTTCGATACCATTTCTTCCAAGTTTCACTGGAACTCCTATGCAGACATCGTAAGCATCATAAAATCTTGCATCTTCACCTTCTAAATATACAGAACACGGCATTATCTCTTTTTTATCTCCAAGTATAGCTTCTACCATTTCCACAACTGATGCACCTGGTGCATGATAGGCAGATGTTCCCATAAGCTCTACTATCTCTCCACCACCAAATTTTGTTCTTTTGACTATCTCATCTAGTTTTTCTTTATCAAACAACTTAGTTAAAGGTACTCCTGCTACATTTGAAACAGAAAGTAATGGAACCATATCATCTCCATGGCTACCTAATACATAACAGTTAATGTTTTTTACAGAAACTTTTAATTCCATAGATATAAAAGCTTTAAATCTTGCTGTATCTAAAACCCCAGCCATTCCCATAACTTTTTCTTTGTTAAATCCTGTTATTTTTAAAGCAGCATAGGTAAGAACATCAACAGGATTTGAAACTACAATAACTATAGAATCAGGAGCATATAAGGCTACTCTTTCTGATATAGTTCTAATTATATTTACATTTTTCGATAATAAATCATCTCTACTCATACCGGGTCTTCTTGGAAAACCTGCAGTTATAACTACTATATCTGAACCTTCTAATGGTTCATATCCCTGACCATCTGGAGTGACGTTGAATCCCTCAACCTCTACATCACTTCCTATAGCAGCTGCCATCTGTTTAATATCTAATGCTTTTCCTTTTACTACTTCAAAAGTTTTTTCTTCTGTTTTTCTTGGAAGGTCAAACATTTTAATATTTGCTAATTCTTTAACAGCTATTAGATTTGCAACGTGTTCTCCAACATTGCCTGCTCCTACAATTGAAACAACAGGTCTTTTGTATACACTCATAAGTAATCCTCCAGACTAATTGAAAATCACAAATTAGTCTATTACTTATATACCTTTTTTGTCAATTTTAGCTTTTAAGTCTTTTAAGCTAAAATAATTTTATAAATAGTACTTTACGATTTACAAAGTTCTGATTAACTTAAATAAAACAATTATAAAAAACAACAACATTTAAGGAGGGTTTATGTTTGGGATTTTTAATAAAACTAAAATAGAATACAGATATCCAGATGAAAGAGTGGCCATATTTATTGACGGTGCTAATATGTTTCATGCTTCTAATTACCTAAAATTAAAGATAGATTATAAAAAATTAGTTGAAATTTTGAGAAAAGACAGATGGTTGCTTAGAGCTTACTTTTATACTGGAATTCCTGCTGATAGGAATCTTCCACCAGAAATTTATCAGCAGTTTAAAAAACAACAAAACTTTTTAAACGAGCTTTCAAATATAGGTATAAAAGTTAAAACGATGCCTTTAAAAAGAACTCCAGAAGGGTTTATAGAAAAAGGTATAGATATACTGCTTGCTACTGATATGGTAAGCTTGGCATTTAGAAATGCTTATGATACTGCTGTTCTTGTTAGTGGAGATAGTGATTATGTCCCAGTAGTAGAAGAGATACAGGCTTTAGGAAAGAGAGTTGAAAATGCAACTTTTAAAAGAGAAAGTTCTTTTCATCTAAGGAAAGTGTGTGATAGTTATATTATCCTTGATAATATTAAAGAAGAATTTACATATCCTTTAACTGCTTCACTGCCAGAACCAAAAAAACCTGTTTTTAATGTTTTAGAAAAAATAAAGGAAACCATTAATAAAATAAAAAACTTATCAATAAAGAGGTAAAAAAAGATGCAAAAAGTAGGATATATATACGACCCTGTATACCTAAAACATGATACCGGAGAAAATCATCCTGAAAATTATAGAAGATTAATATCTATACAGGAACACATCAAACCTCTAATAGATAATTTGATTTTAATAAAACCAAGAAAAGCAACTGCACAGGATATAACTATGGTACACGATACATATTATCCTCAAGAAATAATGGATTTATGCTCTGGAGGTGGTACATATTTAGACCCTGATACTGTATGTTCTACTGGTTCTTATGAAGCAGCAGTTTATGCTGCTGGAGCTGGATTAGAAGCTGTAGATAAGATAAAAGAAGGTACTGTAGATAGAGTTTTTTGTGCTGTAAGACCTCCTGGTCATCATGCTGAAGAAGCTAAAGCTATGGGATTTTGCATATTTAATAATATAGCTATTACAGCAAGGTATGCTCAGAAACAAGGATACCATAAAGTGTTTATTATAGATTTTGATGCCCACCACGGAAATGGAACTCAAAGAATTTTTTATGAAGACGATACAGTTTTTTATTTTAGTACTCATCAGTATCCGTTTTATCCAGGAACTGGCTCAGCAGATGAAAAAGGAAAAGGTAAAGGATATGGGTTTACCTATAATGTACCTTTACCTGCATGGACTGGAGATACTGTTTACGAAGATGTGTATTCTACAACTGTTCCTTCATTAATAAATAAATTTGACCCAGATATAATCCTTGTTTCAGCTGGATATGATTTACACAGAGATGACCCTCTTACTAATCTTATGGTTTCTACAGAAGGAATAGGAAAAATTGTTGAATATATACTAAAGTCTTCAAACAGACCATTTTTATTTATGCTTGAAGGTGGGTATAATTTAGAAGCCCTTGGAGAAAGTGTTAAACTAACGATAGAAAAAATGTTAACAGTTTAAAGGAGATATTAAATGTATCTATGGATAAAAGCTTTTCATGTAATAGGATTTGTTTCATGGATGGCTGTTTTGTTTTATCTTCCAAGATTGTTTGTCTATCATGTTGAAAATAAAGATAATCATGAATTTGTGTCAGTAGTAAAAATCATGGAAAAAAGACTTTTTTATGGAATTGGAATAATAGCTTTTCTAATAACTTACATAACAGGAATTTCTATGATAATTTTAAACCCTGACCTTTTTAAATCAGGTTTATGGCTTCATATAAAGTTAACTTTAGTTGGCTTATTAACAGTTTATTTTTTTCATAACTGGATAGAAATGAAAAAACTGCATTCTCAAATATATACAAAAACAGGAAAATTTTATAGATTATACAACGAAATTCCAACTATTATATTTATTTTAATTGCAATTTTTGCAGTAGTTAAACCTCTTTAGAAGGAATTATCAAGATATGTTAGACAAAACTTTCATAAGAAAAAAATTAGAAGAATTTTTACTGGAAGATATTGGATACAAAGATTTAACAACAGATAACA
>JALSSG010000268.1 GCA_026984355.1 Hydrogenothermaceae bacterium | reverse complement strand
GGTTTTATTTTTTACTGATTTTTCTAAAATATGTTTTGGTAAAATTGGTTGTCCAACAGCCTGAAGAAATGGAGCAAAAGGCTTAGGTATTCTAAATTCTACAACTTTGTCATCTATCTTTCTAACTATGAATGGTTTACCATCTATTGTTAGAATATCCTTTGCTGAAGATGGTATATCAGGATTGTAATAAATTTTGTTATAAGTAAACACAACATCATCTGCTTTGACAGGGGTTCCATCAAACCATTTTGCTTCTTTTCTTATGTAAAATCTCCATACTGTTCCATCTTTGTTCCTTTCCCATTTATATGCAAGGTCTGGTTCTGGTAATAATGTTTTTACATTTGTTTTTGTAAGACCGTTAAAAAGTACACCGATTACTGCTGTTGATGTAGTTTCTTGAGCCATTACTGGATTAAAGGTTTTAGCATCTCCAGCAAGAGCTCTTTTTAAAACTCCCCCTTCTTTACCTACGACAGGTTCTAAATTAGATATATCTATTTTCTTGATTACATCTAAGCTTTCTTTTGGTGAGTAGTCTGGAGTTATAAAGTATACAGGTAAAAATAAAGTGATTATTAAAACAACTGCTTTTAGTAAGGTAATTATATTATCTTTCATCAGACTTTAGTTCTTTTGCTTCTTCTATAAGAAGGATAGGTATTTCATTTTTTATTGGATATTTTAATTTGCACTGATAACATACAAACCAATTATCTTTTAGTTCTAAATCTCCTTTACACTTAGGACATGCAAGTATATTAAGTATCTTTTTAAAATTGTTCTTCATAGTTTCAATTATACTATGTAATTACTTATGTTTGTATTTTAAAAGAGTATATATTACACCAAGATGGGAAGCTATTCCTAAAATCCAAAGCAGCATAGTCATACTGTATATCCAGAATGCTGACAATATAGAAAAAACCATTACTAAAAATAGTCTTATATCACGGGTTATGAAAAAAGGTCTTATACCTGTAAGATGGGAAACATAACTTATCAATATAGAACCTGTAATAGACAGAAATAAAGCTACGTATACATATATGTTTTTTTCTATAGATAGAAAAATAGCAAATAGTATGAAGGTGTCTACATATCTATCTAAAACACTGTCTAAAACAGCTCCGAACTTTGAAGATAGATTTTTTATTCTTGCTATTTCTCCATCACAGCCGTCGATTATGGAAGCTATCTGAGTCAGTATTCCAGCTAAAACATAATTTTTTGAAAGGAATAAAATACCAGCTAAAAACCCAATGATTGAAGAAAATACAGTAAATCTATTTGGTGTAATAAAGTCAAATCTTACTAAAAACTTTGTAAGTCTGGTTGATAATTTTCTATTAAAAAGTTTTGATATTATTCCATCAGTATCTTTTATTAATAACTTTCTTATTATTTCTTCTGCTTTTTTTAACTCTTCTTTTGTATCAATATCTAACCATATATCTTCTATAAGTTTGAAAAAAAGTTTTTTTTCATTTGCCAATAACTGCATAACATCTGAGAGTTTTATTTTTTCTTTATCTAAAAGGCTTTCTATATATGAGAACACTTGATAATTTAGTATAAAAAATCCTGTATCAAAGTAGTCATAATCGCTAAGTTCTTTTCCTATTTTAACTATATATTTATCTTTTACTTTAACTTTTGTAGCTTCCTGTGGGTCATAGCAGTAGTTTGAAACAAAAAGATAGTTGTCTTCTTTTACATCATTTATTTTTCTAAAGAACTTCTCTCCATAGTAGTGGTCTGCCATAAGTAGTAAAAATCGCTCATTTTCTTTTAAGAACTCTTTTGCACAGTATAAACTGTATCCGTTTTCTTTTTCTGGATATGGATTATATATAAGTTTTACTTCAGGAAATTTTTTCTTAATATATTCAGCTACTTTTTTATCATTGTATACAACAGCTATTTCAAAATCTTTTAGTCTCCTGATTTTATATTCTATTAGAGGAATACCAAATAGTCTAATAAGAGGTTTGGGAACCGTACTTTTCATACGGCTCCCTTTTCCTGCAGCTAATATTACTGCTTTCATGTTATCTTAAAGAGTTATACCAGTTTACTAACATTTCAAATTGTTTATGTGTGTTGTAGACATCTGTTTCCATTGGAGATTTAAAGAAAAATGCGAGTTCTTTAATAACACCTTTTTGTCCTTTCTTTTTAGCAAAATTTAAAAATCTTGCTATATCAAGCACAAGCGGTGCTGCAACAATAGCATCTATTGCATCCCATATAAAGTACATTTTCATTTTTGTTCCTAAAAAACCTTTATAGTGTATAAAGTTAAATGCTGTTTTATTATCCTGTAAACTTGGGAAATAGTTAATTTCTGTTATAGTGTACGGATAATATCCAAGTATTTTCCCAATCACTTTGTCTTTAGATACTATTTTACTTCTTTTATTTTGCTCGTGAGAGAGTACTTTCCCATCTAAATCGCCAAGTATGTTATAACCCATCCATCCTAAAACCTGTAGATTTCTATATGCAAACATTGGAGCAAGTGTAGTTTTTACAAGGGTTTCTCCTGTTTTACCATCATTGCCAGCATGTGGAGTTCCTGTTTTTTCTGCAAGTTCTTTTAAGGCTGGAATACTAGACCCGACACTTGGGGTAAAATTACCAAAAGGAATTTTATTTTTTAATGAAACGTACGCATACAACATAGAAGCAGATATTTTATCTTTTCTATTTTCTTTTATAGCTTTTTCAAAACCTTCTAAACTACCGTGAACCTGCTTATCATAATCTATACTTGGTTCTGTAGATGCAACATTTATAGCAACAGTATCATCATCTGCAAATTCAGTTAAATCCTTTTCTAACTTTTCTACTATTTCCTCTAAACTAAGACCTTCAT
Organism: Hydrogenothermaceae bacterium; assembly: GCA_026984355.1. Lineage (GTDB taxonomy): Bacteria > Aquificota > Aquificia > Aquificales > Hydrogenothermaceae > JAADDZ01. The sequence goes on along the minus strand of JALSSG010000268.1, from coordinate 3,281 downwards.
CTTCAAGAGTTTGTAAAGGTTTTAGTTCTTCTAACACACCTTCTCCACAATTTAATGCAGTTCCTTTTTTTGCTTTTATTTTTTCTAAATCTTCCTTTAGAGATTTTAAAATTCTATAATCAAAGTGAAAATTATTTTCCCAATGGGAAAACAGTTCTTCATATAGATTTTTATCTAAATTTCTTATCTCATGCCCTCCAAATGCTTCAAAGTCTAAAGGAGAATATTTTTCAATATCTTTGAATTGTTCTAATTCTGATACCAAACCTGTTTTATCAGATAAACCTTTTTTTATAGCTCTTTCACCTGCAACAGCAGTTGTAGACACAATACCATATAAACCAAAAAGCCATAATCTCATTTCCCCGACTCCTTTAATTTTTGTTTTAGAAATTCCAAATATTATAAAATACTATGTATCAAGAAAAATTCAAAATTTCTATCTGGTGTAATATGAGTTTAGATTATCTTTTTGAACCTTCCTCTATAGCTATTATTGGAGCTACAGTAAAACCTGAAAAAGTAGGTTATGCAATCTTAAAAAATATAATTGATGGAGGATATAAAGGGCAAATTTTTCCAGTTAATCCTAAATATGAAGCTATATTAGGACTAAAAGCCTATAAAAGTGTGGAAGATATAAAAAAAGATGTAGATTTAGCTATAATTGTCGTTCCTATTAAATTAGTACCAGATATTATGGTTCAGCTTGGGAAAAAAGGTATAAAATCGGCAGTTGTAATATCAGCTGGGGGAAAGGAAACAGGAGAAGAAGGAAAAAAAATTGAGGAAGAAATTTTAAGCATTGCTAAGAAGTATAATATTCGTTTTTTAGGACCTAACTGTTTTGGTTTTATAAATACAGAGCTTAATCTTAATGCTAACTTTGGCTCTTCTATGCCTTTAAAAGGTGATACAGCTCTTATATCTCAAAGTGGTGCTTTGTTTGCTTCTATATTAGACTGGGCTATATCAGAAAACATTGGCTTTAGCTACTGCATAAGTACAGGTAATATGGCTGATTTAGAGTTTGGTGAACTAATTAACTATTTAGGAACAAAGAAGAATGTAAAAAGAATTTTAATTTATATGGAAAGTATATATGATGCTTATAAATTTGTTAGATATTCAAAAGAGGTTATAAAAAAACTTCCAGTAATAATAACAAAATCTGGTAGAACAGAAGCAGGAAAAAAAGCTGCTGTTTCTCATACTGGTGCTTTAGCTGGTAAAGATTTTTTATATTCTGCATGTTTTGAAAGACTTGGAGCTTTAAGAGCAGACACTGTTGAACTTATGTTTGATTTAACGGAAGCCTTTTCCAAACAACCATTACCTGAGGGAAATAGATTTGCTATTTTAACAAATGCTGGAGGTCCAGGTGTATTATCTGCTGATAGATTAGGAAACTGGAATATAAAACCTGCACAGTTAGAGAAAGAAACTTTTATCAGATTAGACAGTATTCTTCCACCAGCATGGAGTAGAGGTAATCCTGTTGATATTCTGGGAGATGCTACTCCTGAAAGATATAGACAGGCTTTAGAGATACTTTTAGAAGCAAAAGAGATAGATGGTATAGTTGGAATTTTAACTCCTCAGTTTATGACAAAGCCTTATGAAACTGCTAAAGAGGTTGTTAATCTGCTATATGAAAAAAGAGAAATAAAAAAACCTTTCTATTTTTCTGTTTTAGGAGGTGAAAAGGTAAAAAGTGCAAGAAGTTTTTTAGATAAGAGCAGTATAGCTACATATGAGACACCTGAAGAAGCAGTTGACTGTATGGTTCTAGCATGGAAAGAACATTATTTAAAAAATTTGGTAAACAATGATGTAATTATAAAACCAGAGTTTACTATTCCTGAAGAAAAAAGAAAAGCATTTGTAAAAGAGCTTTTATCAAAAGGAAAAAAATTATTATCTGTTTATGAAACAAAACAGTTATTACAAAAGTATGATATTCCTGTAAATAAAACATTCTTAGTAAAGGAGAAAGAAGAAATCAAAAGCTTAGACATAGAATTTCCCGTTGTAGTTAAGATACAGTCTCCAGATATACTTCATAAAACAGATATTGGAGGTGTTATCTTTCCTGTTAATTCAATACAGCAGTTATTAAGCGCTTTTGATGAGGTTATAAACAATGCTAAAACGTATAAACCAGATGCTAATATAGAAGGTGTTATTATAGAGCAGTTTATAAAAGATGGTTTTGAGCTAATATTAGGAAGTAGTAAAGATAGGATATTTGGACAGTATATAGTCTTTGGAACAGGTGGAAAATTTGTAGAATTTGTTAAAGACGTTTCTTTTGGCTTTCCACCACTTACAAAAAACTTTGCTCAGCTACTTATGGAAAATACAAATATTTATAATCTCTTGAAAAAAGGATTTAGAAATATACCACCAGCTAATCTAGAGAAATTAAAAACTGTATTAATTCGTTTTTCCTATATGCTTGTTGAAAATCCTGAAATTGAAGAAATAGATATAAATCCTCTTATGGTAAAAGGAGATGATATTTTTGCTGTTGATGGTAGAATAAAGCTTTCAAAAACAACAGAAAAACATTTGATTTTTGATTAGGGGGAAAGTTTGATGTTTAGAGGAAAAGTAAGACAGATACATTTTATAGGTATTGGTGGTTCTGGTATGAATGGTATAGCCCAGGTTCTATTAAATCAAGGTTTTACAATTACTGGTTCAGATATAAAAAAGACAGCAACTATAGAAAAACTTATAGAAATGGGAGCAAAGGTTTATATAGGACATAGGCCTGAGAATGTTGAAGGAGCTGATGTTGTTGTATACTCTTCTGCTGTATCTATGGATAATGTAGAGATTAAAAAAGCCAAACAGCTTGGAATTCCAATAATTCCAAGAGGGGAAATGTTAGCAGAGCTTATGAGATTTAAATATGGAATTGCTATAGCTGGTAGCCATGGAAAAACAACAACAACATCTATGGTAGGAACAATCCTTGCTAAAACAGGTTATGACCCTACAGTTGTTATTGGGGGAAAGCTTGAAGCTTTTGGAAGCAATGCAAAACTTGGGAGAGGGGAATTTATGGTAACAGAATCTGATGAAAGTGATGGTTCATTTTTGAAGCTAACACCTACTATCGTTTCTATAAATAATATTGATATTGAACATATAGGTTTTTACAAAGACTTAAATGACATAAAAAATGCTTTTGTTCAGTTTGCTAATAAAGTTCCTTTCTATGGTGCTGTTGCAGTCAATATAGACGATAAAAACGTAAAAGATATACTACCTGA
>JALSSG010000267.1 GCA_026984355.1 Hydrogenothermaceae bacterium | reverse complement strand
AAATCTGACGTTCTCTTTTAGGGTCATAAACTGGTTCATTGTATTCTTTTTTTAATTTACCAACTTCTTTTGCTATTTTAGCTCGCTCATTTAAAAGTTTTACAATTTCTTTATCTATCTTATCTATATCTTTTCTTAACTCGTCTAATTTCTGTTTGTATTCTGTATTCATTTTTCCTCTTTTAAAATTGTTTTTTCTACAATCTGTTTTAAATCTTCATATATATTTTTATTCCCTGCAATTACATTTCCATCTAAAATTTCTTGTCCTTGAAAATTCGTGAATACACCTCCTGCTTCCTTTACAAGTATATACCCTGCGGCAATATCCCATATAGAAAGCTTCATTTCAAAAAAGCCGTCAAAAACTCCTTCTGCAGTAAGGGCAAGGTCAACAGCAGCTGCTCCAGGTCTTCTAACTGCTGAAAATGTTATCATAGCTTCCCTAAAAGCTTTCAGGTATATATCAATTTCTTCAATATATCTAAATGGAAACCCTGTTGCAATAACTGAATATTCTTTAGTTCTGTTTGATACTGTTATTCTTTCTCCATTTAAATAAGCTCCTAATCCCTCTCCTGCCCAGTAAAGTTTGTCTAGCATAGGTATATATATAGAGCCTGCTATTATTCTTTCGTTTTCTGCAAGAGCTACAGAAACAGCAAAAATTTCAAACCCATTAATATAATTTTTTGTACCGTCAAGAGGGTCTACAATCCACATGTATTTACTATCTTTATTTCCAACTTTTCCCTCTTCTTCTCCAAGAAAAGAGTGTTGTGGATATTTTTTTAGCAAAAAGTCTCTAATTCTTTCCTCAGACTGTTTATCTACATATGTAACAAAATCTTTTACTCCTTTAAGTTCTATATCCTTTTTTTTAATATGTTTAAAGTTTTCTTTTAATATCTGACCACCTATTACAGCTGCTTCTTTTGATACCTGTACAAACTCTTCTATCATATATACCTCTTTATTAGGATTTTTTGGTTATAGCTTCTAAACATGGTAAAGTTTTTCCTTCAAGAAGTTCTAAGAAAGCTCCTCCTCCTGTTGATATATAACCTATCTTGTCAGCAACTCCTGCTTTATGAATAGCATAATCTGTATCACCACCACCAGCTATAGAAAGGGCTGGAGAATCAGCTATCGCATGAGCAAGGCTAAAAGTACCCATTTTAAACTTATCTATCTCAAAAACACCCATTGGACCATTCCATATAATAGTTTGAGCATCTTTTAATATTTCTTTAATTAGTGTTATAGATGCATGCCCTATATCTAATCCCATCCATCCTTTTGGTATCTCTTGCCATGCTACCTCTATAACTGGTGTTTCTTCTGAAAGTGCCTGTCCACATACAAAATCAACAGGTAGGTAAAACTTAACATCCAATTCTTTGGCTCTATCCAGTGCCTTTAAAGCTTCTTCAAACATATCCTCTTCAATTAAAGAACTACCTACATTATATCCCATAGCTTTTATGAAAGTAAAAGCCATCGCTCCACCGATAAAGATTTTATCTACTCTTTCAAGTAAATGTTTTATAACACCTAATTTTGATGATACTTTTGCGCCTCCTATAAATGCAACTACTGGTCTTTGAGGGTTCACAAGCGCTTTTTCAAAATATTTAAGCTCTCTTTCAAGTAAAAATCCCATAACTACAGGTTGTATAAAATCTTTTATCCCATACATTGAGGCATGTTTTCTATGACAGGTTCCAAATGCATCTATAACATAGATATCTGCAAGCTTTGCAAGTGCTTTAGCAAATTCTGGGTCATTTTTTTCTTCACCTTCATGAAAGCGAAGATTTTCTAAAAGTATAACTTCCCCTGGTTTTAATTCATTTACCATAGCTTCTACTTCTTCTCCTATACAGTCAGGAGCAAACTTTACTTCTTTTCCAAGTAATCTTTCTAATCTTTTAGCTACTGGATACAGAGAATATTTTGGGTCTCTTGTTCCTTTAGGTCTTCCAAGGTGAGAAGCAAGAACAATCTTTGCTCCTCTATCGATAAGATAATTAATAGTAGGAATAGTTTCTCTTATTCTTGTATCATCAACAATATTTCCAAACTCATCAAGAGGTACGTTGTAATCTGTTCTAACAAAAACTTTTTTACTATTAACATCAACATCTTCAAGTGTCATATAATTATCAAACAATCTAATCCCCCTGATAGTTTATCTACAGTAAAAATTTTATCATATTCATATATTTGAATAAAAAGAGGTTTAAGTATTATATTGTAATATATGAATATCACGAGGATTATATTTAGGAGAATAAAATGAGAATAGTTCTTGTTGGTGGTGGTGTTATTGGTCTTTCTATAGCAAGGGAGTTTCATAAGTTAGGATATGAAACAGTAATATTAGACAAAAATAAATTAGGTAAAGGAGCTTCATGGGTTGCTGGTGGAATGCTTGCTCCCCAATCAGAAGGTCTGAAACCGGGAATTTTTCTTGATTTTTGTTTAGAAAGCAGAAATATGTATGAAAAATTTGCCAGAGAGATTGAAATTGATACAGGAATGGATGTTGGATACTGGAAGTCAGGAATTTTCTGTCCTGCATTTTCTATAGAAGAAAAAGAAAAACTTTTATCAAATTTAGAAACTTATAAAAATATTGGCCTTTCTGGAAAGTGGATAGATAGAAGCGATTTAGAAAATATTTATCCTTCTTTAGGAGAAGATATAATAGGCGGAGTTCTATATCCTGATGATGCTCAGGTAGATAACAGACTCTTAATGGAAGCCCTTACACATTACTGTAATATAAACAATATAAAATATTATGAAAATACAAAAGTAGACAGTATACTAACCGAAAATGGAAGGTTTAAAGCTGTTAAATCAGGAGACCTATATGTAGATGGTGATATATGTATTATATGTGCTGGTGCATGGTCTGGTGAACTGGCGGATATTCCAGTTTTCCCAATAAAAGGAGAAATGGCAGCTGTAGATGTAAAAAGAGAAGATATTGATAAAGTATTTTTTAGCTCAAAGGCTTATCTTATACCAAGAAAAGATTACAGCAGGCTTGTAATAGGTGCTACAGAAGAAAAAGTAGGTTTTAAAGATGGAAACACTGTAAAAGGTACACTACAGCTTTTAGATGGACTTTTAAAAACTTTTCCTCACATGATAAATAGGAATTTACAGGAGTTATGGTTTGGTTATAGACCTGCAACACCAGATTTGGAACCGATAATAGGTGAAAGTAATATAAAGGGTTTATACTATGCAACAGGACACCACAGGAATGGTATATTACTCGCGCCTATTACAGCAAAAGTTATAGTAGACTTAATACATAAAAATAAAAAATCAAAATATTTAGAAGCTTTCTCTTATGAGAGATTTAATCAGTGATATGAAGGTACAGTTAAAGGACTTTTCTGATGATTATATAGACACTTTAGCTGAAATCATTATGGACGCATATCAGGACTTTCCTGAATATGGAGAACCTAATATAAAAAAAGCAAAAAAATATATAAAATGGTTAAAAAATCATTCAACTTTGTTTAAAGTTTTGTTTGTAGATGATGAACCAGCTGGATTTGTAGTGGCTGATGCTAATTGGAAAAGTATAGACGGAAAAAAGGTAGGCGAAATTCATGAACTTGCACTAAAAAAGAAGTTTTGGGGAAAAGGTCTTGGAAAATTTCTTTTAGAAACAGCCTTAAATCATCTAAAAGAACATGGAGTAAATACATACGGTTTATGGGTAGGTACGGGAAATAAATCTGCTATTGAACTATACAAAAAATATGGATTTAGTCCAAAGTATAACTATGTTAAATGGCTTAGAATGGAAAAAAGAGTATAGAGAATTTTAGTCATATCTTCCATTTGCTGAATAGTTATATGCTCTCTACTTGTGTGAGCAACATCAAGATGTGATGTTCCAAAAACAACACATTCTACACCAGCTTTATGTATATTAGCTGCATCAGTCCATGAAGGCATAACTCCCATTTGAGCTTCTTTTCCAATAGCTTTCATATATGCTTCTTTTAATACTTTAACTGCAAATCCTTCTCCAAAAAAATGAAAATCTTCTATATCTTCCCTTTTGTATCTTATATTTTTATATTCTTTCAAATAATTTATAAGTTTTTCCTCTAAAATAGCTGCATCTTCTCCTTCAAACACTTTAATTTCTGCTAAAATTTCTGCACTTTTTGGGACAGCATAATATTCCCACCCACTACTAAACTTTATTATGTTTACAAGTCTATCAAGATGATTTTCTAATTTATAGATAGATTCACATCCTATCTTGGAAGGATTGTCGTATTTTTCAAACTCAGCTCCATGTGCTGATTGGACGTTTATATCTAATCTAAATTCTATAGCCCCCATCTGTTTGTTGCATATTCTTCCGTAAGTTGGTTCTAAGATAAGAGCATATTTTATAGGTCCTAAAAGTTCTTTTAATTTTTCTGAACCTAATGCAGTATTTTGTTCCTCATCTACTGTAAAAGCTAAGGATACAGGTATTTCTTTATCTGGATTTTTTTCATAAAACATTTGTAGAGCAACAATTAAAGATGCTATTAAACCTTTTGTATCAGCAGTACCTCTACCGTAAAACACTCCATCTTCTTCTCTAACTTCAAATGGGTTTTGCATATCAATTGGAGGAACTGTATCAACATGTGTATTTACCATAAAGGGTTTTGAGGAGTGTATGTTTACTATGTTGTATAACTGATTTTTTCCTACATATTGCTTTTCCCATTTTATAAATGAAAGAGAATTCATTATATATTTCTGGATTTCATCACAGTCTTCATAACTTGGTATAGATACTAAATCTTTTAGATATTTTATAAGTTTTGACCTATCTATATTTAATTTTTCCATTGTAATATCTTCTCAAGAATATTTATAAGTTTTTTAACAGCTTTACCTCTATGGGAAATTCTATTTTTTTCTTCTGGAGAAAGCTGTGCAAGAGTTTTTTGATAACCTTCAGGTTTAAATATAGGGTCGTACCCAAAACCTCCTTCTCCAACAGGTTTATCAACTATTTCTCCATAAAGATAACCTTCTGTCCATATACCTGTCTCTTCTGGAACATAAAAAACAACATTACTTACAAATCTAGCTTTCCTATTTTTTTCATTTGCCATAAGCCTTAAAACTTTTAATATGTTTGCTCTATCTATACTGTCCTGAACAGGTTCTTCCCCTCCAAACTCTTTAAAAGAAAAAAATCTTGCTGAGTAAACTCCAGGAAAACCACCTAAAGCCTCTATTTCTAAACCGGCATCTTCTGCAATCACTGGAAGATTATAAAATTTTGCGTATTCAGTAGCTTTTTTTATAGCATTTTCTAAAAAAGTTTCTCTGTCTTCCACAACTTCTATTTTTTCATTCATATCATCTAACGATAATATAGTTATGCCAGTATCTTTAAATAGGTGTTTAAATTCCTTTAGTTTCCCTTTGTTTGTAGTAGCTATTAATATTTTGTCCACTTTCATCTGCGTAAAACCTTTATATTAAGGTCTGTTTTCGTTAATACTTGAGCATGATTTTTTCTACATACAACTATGTTTTCTAATCTCACTCCACCTTTGCCTGGCAGATATATACCAGGTTCTATAGTAAATACTGTATTTTCCATAAGTATGTCTTGATTTGTTTTATATATTCTTGGTTCTTCATGTATTTCTATCCCTATTCCATGACCTGTAGAATGAATAAAATAATCACCATATCCATACTTTTCTATAACCCTTCTTGCAGCTAAATCTATTTCTCCTATTGGGATGCCTGCCTTTACTGCATTTGTAGCCTCTTCATGAGCTTCTTTTACTATGAAATATATCTTTTCTAACTCCTTGTCTATGTTTCCAAGAGCAATAGTTCTTGTAAAATCAGAACAATAACCTTTATATATAAGTCCCATATCAATAAGCAAAAGATTATCCCACTTTATAGGACTATCAGAAGTCTCCCAGTGAGGAATAGCAGAATGTTCTCCAGAAGCAACTATAGCTGGAAAACTTTCACCTGTTCCACCTTCTTTAAAAATATAATCAACAATTTTTCTCCTTACTTCTAGTTCTGTTTTTAAAGAAGGTATATCATGCAGTAAATAGCTAAAAACATTGTCTATCTTTTCTACAGCTTGCTGTATAATATTAATCTCGTCTTCTGTTTTAGTCATTCTTATATCA
>JALSSG010000266.1 GCA_026984355.1 Hydrogenothermaceae bacterium | reverse complement strand
ACTTTCTATAGGTTCATCTAACAGTTTTAGAAGCTCATGTGGTTTATTAGTAAATAAAAAAAGATAAGTGTTTGCATATTTTGTTTTATCTGCATATTTCCACGTCCATATATCTTTGTCTTCTACAAGTTTTATTAGTTGTGGAATATTTTTTTCTCCAAAAAAGTATATCCATGTAAGAGAAGCTCCAGACCTGTTGTTATCAAACACATAGTGAAAGTTTTTGTATTTTTTTGATAAATTTTCAAGGATATCCTTAACACCTATATGATGGTCTATCAAAATGACCTCTTTTGCTTTTTCTATTAATTTTTCTAAGTGTTCTTTCCTGAGCGAAAAATCAACGATATATACTGTTGTATCTTTATCTACTATTGATAAAATAGCTTCAAAATCTTCTTCAGAGTAGCCATGTTCTAATGGTATAAGCTCACAATCTGGAAATTTTTTTAATAAAACTGCTGCTGCTGTGGTTCCGTCTGTGCAATTTTTATGATAAATACAAATTACTTTTTCCATAAATAAACCTTTAAGATGGTTTTATAATACTATATCATGTATATCTAAGCTTTCAACTATATGGATTTCTTAAAATAAATATTTAGAATGCTTTATACATAAGTATTTCAAATAGATTGAAAATTTTCAAAGTTGACACATACTAAATATAGTGTTATGTTTATTCGAAAACACTATATATAGTATCTAACTTGGAGGTGTCCCAATGTCAGATTTAAAATTTATCGGAAAATCATCTGTAAGAGACAATATTAGGTTAACAGAAAATCCAAAATATCCTGTATTTAAAAATCTTTATATAAAACAGAAAAAGGCTGTATGGTTTCCAGAAGAACTGAATATACAACAAGATGTACTTGATTATAAATCTCTATCTCCTACAGAAAAAGATTTATTTGATAGTGCTGTAGGATATTTTGCTTCTTCAGAACTTCTTGTGCAGAATGTACTTGGAAATGGATTTTGGCCTTTTCTTACAGACCCTTACGTAAAGATGTCCTTTACAGCACAGATGTTTATGGAAAATATACATAGTGATTTTTTTGAGATTATTTTAAACACGTTTGATATGGATAGGAAAAGAGTATATAACATAACTTTAGAAGATAAATTACTTATGGAAAAACAAGAGCTTATAATAAGAGCGGTAGATAGAATAACTTATGGAAAGGCTGACCCAGATAGTTTAGATGGTAAGAAGCAGATTTTAACTTCTATACTACTCAATAACATAATTCAAGAAGGTCTTTTCTTTTATTCGGCGTTTGCTCATTTCTTTGCTATGAAAGATGTAGGTAAAATGAAAAATGTTGTTTCTGGTGTGGAACTCGTATTGATAGATGAATCTTTACATCTTCAAAACGGTATTGAAGCAATTCTTACAATCATTGAAGAAAATCCAGAAATCGTTGATGATATTAAGTTTGTAGAAAATATAAGAGATACAATAATCGATGCAGTTGAACTTGAACTTAACTATCTAAAGAACAAGTTTGGTGGTACTACTATATTTGGAGTATCGTATAAAGAGTTAGAACAATATATGAAATATATTGCAGATAGGAGATTAGAGGAACTTGGATTTGACCCACAGTTTAAAATTCCTCAAAATCCATTAAAGTTCTTACAGAAAGAAGATGTAAAAAAGCTAACTAATTTCTTTGAAGTTTCATCAACTGAGTATACAAATTTTTAGCGTTTAAATTACTCATAAAGTTTTTTGTTTTAAGAATAAGTAAGGAGGTTTTTAGATGCAGAGAATAGTTATTAAGAGGGATGGGACAGAAGAAAAATTCCAGATGAAAAAACTTATAAATGCTATATTTGCACTTTTAGATGGATTAGATATACCAGATGATTATGAAATTGTCTTTAAGATAGCCAAAGAGTTAGATTTGAAGATACCAGAGAGAGTTACTACAGAAGAACTAGATTATCTTGTACTAAAAGCTATAGAACAGCTTATCCCAAAACATCTTATATATGATACTCTAGCTTCAAGACAGCTTTTGAAAATCATAAATAGGAGAATAGATAGAAGATTTAAATCATTTAAAGAATATATAGAATATGGTGTTAAAGAAAAATTATTAAAAGAAGATTTACTTGATTTTAATATTGATTATTTAGAAGAGCATATAGATTATTCAAGAGATTCACTTCTTGACTACTTTGGACTTACTACCCTTAAGGACAGATATCTGACACGAGACAGGGAATTTGAAATTATAGAAAAACCCCAGTGGTTCTTCATGAGAGTTGCTATGGGTATAGGTAATAATGAGGAAGAGATACTAAAGGTGTATAACAAAATATCAAAACTAGAATACTTACATTCTACACCAACTCTTTATAATTCAGGAACAACAACAAATCAATACAGCTCATGTTATGTAAATGTTATAGATGATTCTTTAGAAAGTATAATGGATAAAGCAAAGGAAACAGCATTTTTAGCAAAATATGCTGGAGGAGTTGGAACTGACGTAACAAGAATTAGAGCAACAGGTTCTAAAATACATTCATTAAATGCTAAATCTTCAGGAATAATTCCTTTTATAAAAATATTTGACACTATAGTAAATGCTATCCAGCAAGGAGGTAGAAGAAGAAGTTCTCAGGTTATGTATCTTCAGCCATGGCATTTAGATATAGACGCATTTTTAGACCTTAGAGAAACTACAGGAAATCCGTATTTTAGAACACCTTCTCTTAACACAGCTTTATGGATGCCAGATGAAATAATGAGAAGAATAAAAGAAGGAGAACCTATATATCTATTTGACCCAGCAGAATGTCCAGAACTTGTAACAAGCTATGGAAAGGAATTTACAGAAAAATACTTTGAATGTATAGAAAAAGCAGAAACTGGACAACTTAGAATGTGGAAAAAAATAGATAGTCAAGAATTTTTCAATAGATATTTATTTAAGCTTGCTAAAACAGGTCATCCATGGCTTACTTTCAAAGACAGGCATAATGAACATAATCCTTGTCCTGAATACAGTGTAATAAACTCTTCTAACCTTTGTGTCACAGGAGATACAAGACTTGCAACCCAATGGGGACTTGTAAAAGCAAAAGAGCTTTATGAAAAAGGAGAGCCAATAATTGCTACTTATGATAAAAGAACTGATGGAAACTGGAAAGAAAAAGGTGTTTCCACTGCCCAATGTTTAAAAATGTTTAAAACAAAAGAAAATGCAGATGTTTATGAAGTAGTTACAAAAGAAGGATATAAAATAAAGGCTACTAATTGGCACGAATTTTATAGAGCTATAAAAGATGGTAAAAACTACAAAATAGAAAAAGTAAAACTATCACAGTTAAATATAGGAGATAAATTATTAATCCAATCAGGAGAAGGGCAGTTTGGAAAAGAAGGATATTATGAACTAGGACTCATAATAGGATTGATAGCAGGAGATGGTACTTTTTCAGAAAAAAAAGGATACAAAGTTGCAAACATAGACCTATATAATGATGAAATAGAAATATCTGACCTTGTAAAAGAAGCTATAGATAAAATTATAGAACTTGATTATGAGTATGTAAATCCAAGGAAAGACAGTAAAACTTACACAAATACTTTACCAAAGGTATTTAATCACACGAAAAATAGCAAAAAATTAAGATTTTCTAACATGAGAATTGCAAGAATACTTGAAGAAAGGTACGGATTTTCTAAAGAAAACAAACTAACCGTCCCTGAAGTTATATTTAAAGGTTCTAAAGAAACAGTTATTGGATACCTACAAGGTTTATTTACAAGCGATGCCACTGTAAACATAATAAGAAATGAAGGAATTCCTACATTATCTATACAACTTGCAAGTACAGGCAAAACTCTTTTAGAAGAAGTTCAAATACTTCTTGCAAACTTTGGAATAAAATCTTCTATCTCAAAAATGAGAGATAAAGAAGATAACCACTTCACATATAAAACAAAAGATGGTCAATTTAAAAGATATTTAGCAAACCCACTTTACAGATTAATAATTAGTGGAAACAACGCTGTAAAATTTGTAGAAAAAGTAGGCTTTTTAGGCAAAAAACAAGAAAAAGCTTTAAAAGTATTAGAAGAAAGAGAGAAACTTGGATACTCAAAATATGGTAGAAAAGACGAACACTTCTTTGCCGAAATCAAAGAGATAAGATACGCAGGTAAAGAAGATGTTTACGATACAACACAGCTTTACAACCATTCACTAATATTCAACGGCATAGTTACAGGAAACTGTACAGAAATTAGTATCCCTAACTCACCAGAAAGTACTGCAGTTTGTACTCTTGCTTCCATTAATCTTTCAAAACATATAGATAAAGAAAATAAACAGATAGATTGGGACAAACTAAAAGATACTATTGAAACTATGGTTATGGCTCTTGATAATATACTGGACAAAAATTTCTATCCTTCAGAAGAAAGTCGCAAAAATACTATGGATTTAAGACCTATAGGTATAGGTCTTATGGGATTTGCAGAAGCTTTAGTAGATTTAGGTATTCCTTATGACTCTGATGCTGCAGTAGAGCTTGCAGAGAAAATAGCTAAATTTATGCGGGAAGTAGCATATAAAAAGTCCCAAGAACTTGCTGAAGAAAAAGGAGCATTTCCTCATTATGAGGAAATGAAAGCTAAAGGAAAGCCGTATCCATATCCACCAAGAAGAAATGCTGTCTTACTTGCTATAGCTCCTACCGCTTCTATATCTATAATTGCCGGTACAACATCATCTATAGATAGTTATTTTTCTAACATATATTCAAGAGATACTCTTTCTGGTAAGTTTATAGTTATAAACAAAAAACTTATGGAAGAATTAGATAAAAAAGGTTTATGGAGTGAAGAAATAGCAGAAAAAATAAAATCTCATGGAGGTTCTATACAGTATATAGAAGAGTTAGAAGGAAATATAAATAAGGCTCTCTATAAAACAGCTTATGAAATTCATCCGTACAGACAGATAGAAATTGCAGCAGCCTTCCAAAAATATGTAGACCAGGCAGTTTCTAAATCTCTTTATATAGAAGAAGACCTAAGAGATAAAATGTTTGATATATATATGTATGCATGGGAAAAAGGGTTAAAATCAACTTATTATTGTTTTATAGATAAAACAGTAAAAGGAGAAAAGTATACAGAAAAAGTTAACAAAAGAGGAGCAAGAAGGGGTTTTGGTTTAGTAAAAGAAAGAGTTAAATCTGTACAAAATGAGAACTCTTCTGAGTATCAGAAGTTGGAAGAGATAGAAAAACAGGCAAGAGAAAAATATGGTGATGAAGTTGTTGAAAAGGTAAAATCAGGTAATATAGAAGCATGCCCTACAGACCCATTGCTTTCAAAAATATGTCCAAGTTGTGAATAGGAGATAACTATGGGACAGATATACAATCCTAATGATTTTTTATGTCAGATGTGTGCATATAAAACCTGCCTCCTTGAAAATAAAGGGAGGCAGCTTATTAGACAAAAAATAAAGCAAATTCAAAAAAAATCTGATGAAAATAAACAGTCAGCTAAAAGTAAACATAAATGATATTATTATAATTTTATATATTGACAAATAAATTTAAATAAATTAGCATTATTAAAAATTTTATGTGAAAGTAAATAATAACTATTTGAGGAGGTAGAAATATGAAAAAAGTTGTAGGTTTAGCAGCAGCAGGGCTACTAGCAATATCTTCGGCAAATGCCGGGAATTTTGGAACGGCATTTGAAGATATAACACTCTTTGGTGGTATAAGTGCAGCATGGTACAATGATCAAGCGGATTTTAGCTTAAGTACTGTAGCTTTAGGTCTTACTCATCCAGTTTCTAGTAAAAGTCCAGCTGGATTCACTATAGCTATAGCTAATTTTGGAATTCCTATAGTACACAAAGACAATGAGGTTGCTAGAAATCCTTTTGGAACAGGTTATGATATTTACTTAGGTTATTTCTCATTAATGCCTTTAGAAGGTGTTAAGTTAGATGCTGGACTTTTATGGCAGAACTTTGGTGATGCTCCTGTTACTATATTAAACCCTCATATAACAAGACCAGTAGCTTTTGTTGCACAGCCAGTTTTATTTGCAGGAGCTAGACTTAGTTTTGATTTAGGAAACTTTAAAGCTTATGTTGGTATAAATGATGGTAGTGCCCTTGGTGGCTCACATGGTGGTGGTGGTGTTGATAATGGTTATGAAGCAGGTATTAAAGGTGATTTA
>JALSSG010000265.1 GCA_026984355.1 Hydrogenothermaceae bacterium | reverse complement strand
CAGGATTATAGCTTTCTAATTTTGCATAAATTTCTATAGGTTTTTCTTTTATATCATCTGGCAGGGCTTTATCAAGCTTTATTAAAGGTGTATTTCCAACAAGTTCAAGGATAGATTCTCTTGTTTTTCTTACAGGTTCATCGTGTTCCCCTAAAATCCACATAATTCTCCTCTTTTCTTTCTAAATCATTCGTATTTTATCTTTTTTCAGAAAGTTTTTGAAGGGCTAATTTAATAGCTTCCTCTATATTTTTTGTTTCTTTTATAACTTCTATAGCCGTGGTTAGAGATTTTTTTCTATCATACCCAAGGCTTACAAGAGCATCAGTTATATCCTCAATAAGTTCGTTTGTATAAAAATCTATTTTTCCTTTCAGTTCGAAAATAATTCTTTTTGCTGTTTTTTGTCCTATTCCAGTAACCGAAGACAGTAAAGATATATCAGAGTTTTCTATAGCCTCAATAATTTCTTCTGAAGAAAATTGAGAAAGTAAGGCCATTGCATGTTTTTCTCCTATTCCTGATACAGATATTAATTTTAGGAAAAGGTCTCTATCCTCTCTTGTTTTAAATCCATATAGCTTAGGTTCATCGTCTTTTATTACAAAATATGTGTACAGCTTAACTTTACCTTCTATATTTAAGTTTTCAGGAATAAATACACTTATTCCTATATTGTTGTGTTCTAAAACAATCTTATTTTTATCTTTATAAATCACTTTTCCCTGTATGAAATCAATCAATATTTTTCTCCGATAAGTTTTTGTAAGATACAATATATTCTACTTAAAATTTAAGCTAAAGGTGCTAAGGTGCTTATTATATATATTTTTTTGTTATTACTGATTTTTATACTGATTTTTGAGTTTAGACCAGTCAAAAGAATCTCTTTAAAAGAAGAAAATATAACTGAATTAGAAGATAGTTTTCCTGAAGTTCCTTTTGAAAAATATAAAGTTATAGCTCATATACATACTCAGTTTTCTTTTGACTCTTTAGGTAAGCCTTCAGATATAAAAAAAGCTATGGAAGAAAACAATATAGATTTTGTTTTTGTTACAGACCACAATAATATGGATTATAAATACTTTGAAGATTTAAAAATTTTTGCAGGTATAGAAAAAAACACACCAGATGGAAGAATGCTTTTTTTAGGTGGAGAATTACCTGTAATTTCTCATCCTCATAACTTTGAATTTGAGCATTATAAATGGAAAGGAGAGTTTAAAAAAGAGTATTTATATGAGGCTATAGTTCCTAAAGATGCATTTGTATGGAATAAAAAGTTAGCTATTGCTGTTTTTTTGAAAAATCTACTTATCTATCCTATTACCAGAAGGCTTGTTCATAAATGGAATAGTTTTGTTCCTTTACAGGAATGGATGGAACTGTATTTTTCAAGGGCTCGTGGGGAAAATCTTATAGGTGGATTAGACCTACATGTAAAACTTGTATATCAGGAACATACTCATGGACCAATGATACCATCTTATAAAGACGGCTTTAAATGGCTTCAAAATATAGTTTATTCAAGAAAAAAATTAGAATCTAAAAAAGATGTATTAAATGCTCTGTCAAAAGGAAATCTGTATATTTCAATAAACGAAAACTATGGTGATTTTCTGGCTATTGATGAAAAAAATAACTCTTACCTTTTAGGAGAAAAAATACCATTAAACTCTACCATATACTGTAAGATAAACAATAAAAAAAGAGTAATTATCTTAAAATACGAAAATAAACCTGTAGTTATTACAGAAAAAAGGCAGTTTTCATACCCTGCTTTAAAAAAAGGATTTTACCATTTTGAAATTTATGAGTATGATTTTAAAATAAAAAATCTATATTTTGGTTTCCGTCCTGTTATTCTCACAAACTTTTTCAAAGTGGAGGAAACATGAGAAAAGACTGGCAAACTTCTTTAAAATGGAATGTACAGCTATTTTATAAAATAAATTCCAAAAGATTTAAATTTTTAGATAAATTTTATATGATTTATTTTAGAATGGGAAAGAGCTATTCTTTACCTATTTATCTTCCTTTTTTTCTCTACTATGGAGAAAAAAAAGGCATCATACATCTTATAATTTCAATACTTATTACAGGTATTGTTTTACCTGCAATAAAGTATACATTTAGACACAAAAGACCATCTGTTTTACTGGAGAAAGTATATATTCTTGAACATGTAAAATTAAAAAGTTTTCCTTCAGCAGATGCTGCTTATGTTTTTACACTTTTAGGTATTATTATTTTTTACGCTCCATGGTATATAGATGCTCTTTTCTTAATAAATGCTCTTATCATAGCTTACGGAAGGATTTATATGGGAGCTCATTTTCCTCTTGATGTGATTGTTGGTTCTTTTATTGGATTTGTATCAGGTGTTGTAGGGTATTTTATATCAGATTACATATTTAATAAGTTTATAATGTAGAATATACTTAAATGAAATCCAGCACTCAAAAAAACACTCATGAGAAAACTTATTTTAAGTTTTTTATCAGTTTTAATATATGGATTTATTAGCATATCCTTATCACAGGATATTATTCAAGAATTAAAGCAGTTAGAAGAAAAAAAATATCATCTTGCAAATCAGTCTATAGGTATGTTCTATGATAGATTGTATGAGATGAGTATAAAGTATGGTGAAGAATATCTTAAAATTGCAGATGAAGATGATGAGTACTATCAAAAAGTTATAGATGTACTTTATTTATCTTATTATTACCTTGAAAAAGCAGATAAGCTTTTCTCTCTTATAAGAAGAAAACTTATCAGTGATAGAGATTTGGTCTTAAAAGGTCTGGTTCTACTTTCTAAAAAAGGAAAGAATGATTATGTAAAGTTTATACTGCAGGAATATAGACTAAAAAGCATTAATAACAAAAAATATAAAAAGATAAAGAATTTTGAACTTGGAAAGAATATATTTCAAATACAATCAACAAATGTTTTTGGAGAAAATGAAATTTATATATCGGAGAAAGACCAGACTCTTTTGGAAATAGGAAAGAAAACAGATATGGGTTTTTTTGAGCTTTATTTAGCTAATGATATACTTAATCCATTTGACATAAAGAAAAATCAGATTGTGATTATTCCAAGAAGAAGAATTATCCCAAAGTTTTATTATGAGTTTGGGACTATATATATCAATCTACAAGAAAAAAGATTATACTATCCAGTGATATTTAAGAAAAAGCAGTATGTTATAACATTTCCTGTAGGAATAGGCACAGATAATCTGTATGAACCTATAGGAGAGTTTGAAATTACTCAGAAAAGAAAAAATCCAATATGGTATCCAACAGAAAGATTAAGAAAAGAAAATCCAACTTTACCAAGAGCTGTTGCTCCCGGTAAAAATAATCCTCTTGGCACTAGAGCTTTAAGGTTAGGTGAAACTGCTTTTTTAATACATGGAACTAATAAGCCATACGGTATTGGAATGAGAGTCAGTCATGGTTGTATAAGAATGTATAATCAGGATATAGAAAAACTATTTGACATTGTAGATGTAGGCACTATTGTAAAAATCTTTAGAAAAGAAATAAAAATAGGTAAAAAGTCAGGTACAGACTATATAGAGATAGATACAGATAAAAGAATTGATTTAGAAAAACTAAAAAAGGAAATAGAAAAATATTCATTTAATGAATATACGGATTTTTTCCTTCGTATAAAGTCAAGTATAAGGGGAACAGCTGTTCCCCTTGAGTGATTATTTATGAACAGTTTCTTCTATAATCTTTTTAACATTTTTAGATTGTCTTTTCATGCTTGCCTTTAACTCTCTAATTTGCTGTTTTAGTTCGTTAATTTCATTTTCTAAAGAAGAAAGTCTATCGTCTACGTTATCACATTTTTCTTTACATTCAGATATACTTCTTTTGAGAGCAGAATGCTCAGATTGTAAAGCTTCCAATTTCCTTTCAAGGTTATCTATTTTTGAGCTATTAGCGTTTGTTGTTGCTTGAAGATTATTTATTTTTTCTTCTAATGTTTTAACATCTGAAGATAAGTTGGAAACTTTTTTATCTAAATCAACTACAGAAGCATTTACCGGAGAAATTTTCTTCTTTACATAATCCTTTGTAGCACAACCAGAAATTAAGGAAGCACCGATAAGAATAGTAGCACCAATTTTCATAACTTTCGTTTTCATTTTTCCCTCCACTTATAAAGATATTTACTTAAACATTGTACCAGATAATATTCTAATTTTCTTATTTATTTGACACTATCTTATTCGGTAATTAGGTTTAATAATATAAAAAAATGCTGTCAAATAAGGAGTAAAATGATGAGAACAATTTTTGTTATGCTATACCTTATTATGGTAAGTTTTTCTTTTGCTTATGAAGACCATGTTCAATATGAACATGGATATTTCTATGTAATTATAGAAAAAGAAAAATTTAATAAAGTTAATGCAGAGCTTTTACAACAGATAGAAAATCATGGTTGGGAAGTAATATATACTATGAACGTAGACCAGACTACAAAATCAAAAATACCTTATAAAACTCATCTTCTTTGTAAAAGGGATTATCTTAAAGAAGGTTTGAGCAAGTTCAAGCTTGTTGGGGTTATTATCCCATGTAGAATAGCTATTTTTCAGGAAAAAGATTATATAAAAATAGCTGTAGAAGATATAAGAGAAATAGTAAAGATGTATAAACCAAGCTCAGAATTTTACAGATTTATTATTAATGTAGAACATGAGATGATAGATATTTTAAACAGTACCGCTGACCAGTTCTCAAAGAAACGTCTTATTCCACAATATTGATTTTGATATAATTTTCATATTACAAAAAATTTTAGACATAGGAGAGAAAATCAAATGGAAATAAAAGCGACAAGTGGAAAATTAGAAAACTTAAGAACAAAAGCTGTTGTGTCCTTTATGTTTAAAGAAGATAGAAAGTTTAATGAGGAAATCCAAGAGCTTGATAAACTGTTAGATGGGGCTATTTCTCTTTTAAAAAAAGAACAAAAATTCTCACCAGAAGAAGGTAAATTTCTTATCGTTCCAACTTTTAGAAAATTAAAAACGGAGTATGTAATAATCTTAGGTCTTGGAAGTAAAAAGAAAGCAGACCTTGATACTATAAGAAGGGCAGGGGCATATATAGTAAGAAAGGCCAAAGAATTAAAAATAGATAAATTAGCTGTTGACGTAAAAAATCTTGATGCTTTAAAAGAAAAAGAAGAAAATTTATCTCAAGCTTTAACAGAAGGTATCATTTTAGGTGATTATAAATTTGATAAATATAAAAGCAGTAAGGATGAATTTAAAGTTAAGGAAGTAGATATTAGAGTTTCAAGGAGATTTAAATCTCTATCAGAAGAAAAAATAAAAGTAGGAAAAATCTTAGCAGAAGCTCAAAATTTTGCAAGAGATATAGCAAATGAGCCAGGAAATGTTATTACCCCTCAAAAACTTGCAGAAATCGCTGAGCAATTAGGTAAAGAGTATGGATTTGAAGTTAAGATTTATGATGAAAAGAAAATAGAAAAAATGGGAATGAATGCTTTTTTAGCAGTAGCAAAAGGAAGCGCAAACCCACCAAGATTTATTCATATCACTTATAAGCCAAGAAAACCAAAAAAAGAAATAGCCATAGTAGGAAAAGGGTTAACTTTTGATAGTGGAGGTTTAAACATAAAGCCCGGAGATTATATGAGATGGATGAAGTCTGATAAATCTGGTGCCTGTGCAGTTTTAGGTATATTTAAAGCTTTAGGAGAATTAAAGCCAGATATTACTGTTCATGGAATTATAGCTGCATGTGAAAATATGCCTGATGGAAAATCGTACAGGCCTGATGACATTTTAATCGCAAAAAATGGTGTGTCTATAGAGGTAGGAAATACAGATGCAGAAGGAAGATTAACTCTTGCAGATGCTTTAAGCTACGCTTCTGAACTAAAGCCAGATGCTATTATTGATATGGCTACTCTTACAGGAGCTTGTGTAGTAGCTCTTGGAGAGTATACTGCTGGTGTAATGGGTAATAATCAAAGACTTATAAATCAGGTTCTAGAAGTATCTGAGGAAACTGGAGAATGGATGTGGCAACTTCCATTTAATGACAAATTAAGAGAACATATAAAGGCTCCAAATGCAGATGTTTTAAATATCGGTAAAACTAGATATGGAGGAGCAATTATCGGTGGGCTGTTCTTAGAAAAATTTGTAGACCCTAAAATACCATGGGTACATATAGATATA
>JALSSG010000264.1 GCA_026984355.1 Hydrogenothermaceae bacterium | reverse complement strand
TAAAGCCTCTTTAAGCAAGGCTTGATAAGTATTAGATGATTTTTTTGTATCTTGTGTAGTTAAAAGGATAAGTTTTTCTTCTGCCCTTGTAATAGCCACATAGAAAAGTCTTTCTGATTCATTCTTTTCGTTTTCTTCAAAGTAAGGTTTATATGTATCAAACTCTATACTCTTTGCATTTTTTAGATTTAAAACAGGATTATCTTTGTATATGTGAATACCACTTAAGCGACTGCTACCTGGTCTTATGGATAAAAGAGGTATTATAACTACTTTACTCTGTAAACCTTTTGATTTATGCATTGTTAAAAATCTAACTGCTTTCTTATCTGGGAGATTAGGTATATCTATATGGGCAGTTTGACTGTATATAATAAAATCTCTTAGTGAGAAACCTTTCAAGGATAATTTTTGAGCCACTGTTATTAGATAATCAATGTTTAAAAGTCTTTGAGTACCATCTGGATGCAAAGCCCAAAACTCTAGTATATTTGTATTATCAAGTAGATTACCTATAATCTCATACAAAGATAAATCATATTTTTTATCTATTAGATTTTTTAGAAGTTCTGCTTCTTTTGTGTTAAATATATCTAAGGATAAGTTGTCCTTATACCTGTAAAGTTCTTTATCTGATATTAAAAATAAAGGTGATTTTAAAACTTTAAGCAAAAGTAAACTATCTTCAGGATATTCAATAAAGCTTAGAATATCTATAATCTGCTTTATCTCTGGCTGAGAAAATATATTCTCATTTGAATTTGTTATTACAGGTATGTTATATCTGATAAACACTTTTAAGAATGCATTAAGGTCTTCATTTGTTCTAAACAAAAACATAATATCATCTAAAGAATACCCTTCACTTAAAAGGTCTTTTATAAGTTTTATGCTAAATAAAGCTTCTTTTTCAATAAGGTTAGACTGATTTAATTTTTCTTTATATTTGATATTGAATATTTTTACATAACTATTTTTATCTGAAAAATTTTCAGGATTTGCACAGATTATAGGCTGTTTGTACTTTTTGTTTAAATGAGATAAAAATTTATCACTATCTGTTAGTCTGTTATAAAAGTTTACAAGTTCTGGAGCACTTCTAAAATTTTTTGTAAGACTTTCATGTTTAAATCTGCATCTTTCTACAAAGGAAAGATACTCGTTAATATCAGCATCTCTCCATGTATATATGCACTGTTTTGGGTCTGCAAATATGTAAAGGTTATTGTCCATAATTTTTTGAATTATCTTTATCTGGTAACTGTCTGTATCCTGAAACTCATCTATAAAAATATATTTAAATTGGTTTTTAATTTCTTTAAGCACTGTTTCTTCTTCTAAAAGATATAAAGTTTTTTCCAGAATATCGTTAAAATCTAATTTCTTTTCATCTTTCTTTAGGTTCTGTATGAAAGAAAGGAAAGAATAAAATCTGTTAAGAAGAAGTTTTGCATTGTAATCTAACGCTGTAGCTTTCAAATTTAAGGTCAGCTGACCAATTTTTTCATCTAAAGGATACACTTTGTTATAGTATGTTTCTAACAGATTTATAAACTCTTTATTCTTTTTTGCTTTAAATAGAAAGCTTTCCTTTCCAAGAACAGTTTTTGCCTTTTCAGAGGGAAGCTGTGTATAGTTTTTTTCTTTTATCTTTGATAGTATCTCATAAGGAGAATTTCTAAAGCCATCAAATCTGTATCTTACTTTATCTAAAAAGCTACTATAACTACTAAGTAATTCTTTCAATGTTTCTTCTAGCTGTTTTGAAAGTCTAACTATCTGTTTCTTTTGACTTTCTAAATCAGATAAATCTACATATTGGGATATTTTTAATCTGTTGTTATACAGGTAAAAGAAATTTTTTCTTAAATCGTAGTAGGAAAAATTATCTATAATATCCTTCCATAGATTTTTATTTTCTTGATAATCTTGTTCTATCCAGATATTAAAAGCCTCATCAAAAAATATCTCTAAATCTTCTGACAATATTTCATAGGAGTTATCAATGTGAGAATATTGTGGATATTTCTTTAAAATACTGAAGAATATACTGTGGAAAGTTCCTATATAATAAGAGTTTAGTAAAAGCTGTTTATGTATCTTTATTTTTTCCTGTTTTAAAGATGTATTTTTTATACTGGTTTTTAGACTTTTTATAATTCTTTCCTTTAGTTCCTGTCCTGCTTTTTCTGTAAAAGTTAAAATCAAAATTCTATCTAAAGGTATATTTTCATCAATTACCTTTTTTAAAACCTCATTCACAAGGCTAAAAGTTTTTCCTGTCCCTGCAGAAGCTATATAATGCTTAAGCATCTTTTAGTCTATCCTTTAAGCATATATCTTCAAATATACAATATTTACAGTCTTGATTTTCTATCGGGTAAAATCTATTCTCAATTAGACTGTTAAATATTTTATCTAAGCTGTTTTGTATATCTATTTCATTATTTGCTATGTAGTAAAATTTTCTTTCTTTATCATTTATAGCGATTATTCCAATCTGTTTTACTTTTTTGTTTTCTCTTTCTAAAAATTGTCTGTATATAAGAAGCTGAATATATTTGTTTTTTATTTGATTATTTATATTCTCTGGTGGATATTCTCCAGTTTTATAATCATAAATATGATAAAATCCATCTTCATCTATATCCACCCTATCAATTCTTCCTTTAAATCTATAATCTATAAAATCTTTTTCTAATAAATCTTTTGCTATCTGTTTTTTTTCTAATTTCAATCTTTTAATATCCTCTTTTATAAATTCTATTAATCTACCGAATAAATCTTCAGCCTTTTTCTCTTCGAAAGGTCGTTTTGAAGGTATAACAAACGATATAAGATGTTTTATACCTTTGATATCTTTAATACCTTCTATGTAGTATTTTTTCAGCAGTTCTTCATCTATTATAGGATTTTCTAAATCTAATTTAGAAAAGAATTCCCTTAGTATATCATGTACAAGAATACCTTTATCTATAGGCGATATCCTTGTCCTATCTGGAATTTCAAGCTGTTTAATCCCTATCACCTTTTCTAAATAAAATCTGTAAGGACACACAGCATATATTTGAAAATCTGTAGCAGATACAGGAAGATTAATATCTACTTTTATAAAAAAGTCTTCCAAGCTTGGATTATGTAATTTTTCTATTTTTTGATTAAGGTCTTTTAAGTGTTCTAAAACTTTTTTAAAAGTTTTTATATTTTTTACTACAAATTCTTTTTGTAGGCTAAAATAGTTTGGTGTCTGGTAAAAATACTTTGGTTTTCCATTAAAGAACCAGTCAGGATAGATAACTCTTTTTAATTCTTCCAAAAAAGATGAAGGTAGTATGTTTTTTAAGTGAAAATCTCCTGTGTGATAGGAAAGGTATATTTTTTTATCCCCATCAAATAACGAACAGAAGTTAGCAAGTTGTTGCATAAGAATATGATAGTTATATTCAAATCCATTTAGTTGTGATGGAGATACTAAAAGTTCTTCTTTTAGTGTTAAAGGAAATAGATTTTCATTTAATCCTGCAAAAAATATATACTTAAAATTATTCCCTTCTGCAGATGTAGGCTTTAATATATAGACTGTGTTAGCTTTTATTTTATTTTCTTTGTTTTCCTGATTGAAAAATGTTTTAACTATCAAATAAAAATCTTTGTAATTTATTTCTTTAAAAAGAGTATTATAAAGCTTCTTTTCCTTTAATATATTTAACACTTCTTTTATAAACTTTTTATAAACGTTATCATTTAAAAATCTGTCAAAAATTTTGCTAAAAGCATCTATGTACCACTTTACTGGTGCTTTATCAGGAAGGTTATATAGCTTATTAATAAACTCCAAAAACTGCTTATTTGTTATATTTTGTTCTAACTCTTTAAAGGAATATGTATTAGGTAGCAAGATTATCTGTTTTTCTAAAGTATGTATATCAGAAATATTCAATAAATTTTTAGAAAGACATTTTAAAAGACTTTCTTTTGAAAAATTTTCTGTTTTTATTTGAAAAATAGCAAGGAGCTTTTGATATTCAGGTATATCTATATATCTATTTTCTTCAGCAAGATAATAAGGTACATAATATTTAGAAAAAATTTCCTTGATATAAGGCATATAAGTTTGGAAATCTGGTAGAACAATACATATATCCCGCCAGTTAGCTCCTTTTGAAAACAAGTAAATAATTTCTTTTGCTATACTTTCTATCTCTTTTTTCTTTGAATTTGCTTCTACTATTTTTATGTTTATGTCTTTAAAGGAAGGTATATCATACTGATATTTAAACAAATATGTAGATATTTTGGTATTTTCCTTTAATCTTTTTTCTGTAATGGCAAAACTATCTGTAATAGTTTCATAAAACTCCCTTACCTCTTTGAAATGGTCGTAATTTTGGTAATAACCACTATCAAATAAAAAAGGGACAAATGCAAACACTTGATTTTTAGTAAGTTTTCTTAGTTTTAAAAAAAGTTTTTGATGTAGCGTAGGAACTGATTTTATACCAACTATGAAAAGATAATCAGTATAAAAATTTGTATCCTTATTTATAGCTATTTGATGAACATCTTCTCTATCAAAAAAATCGTGTTTTTGCTTAAAGTGTTCATATTCAAGAATAATATTTTTTATCCAGTTTAACTTAATATTTTCTAATGGAATTTTAAATCCTTTTATGTGTTCAATAAGTAAACTGAGAGTTTTCGGAAGTGCATCTAATTCAAAGCCTTTCTCATACAAAATTTTTTTTAAAATTATCTCTTTTTCAAAGTCATTTAAAGGTTCTATCTGCGATATCTTCTTTGATATATCAATAGAAGTATAAAACTCAATATTAGCAATTATATCTAGCTCACTTAGTAATGTTTCTTTTATATAGTTTCTTAACTGGTTTGTATAAACTATAAATGTTATTTTTGATAAAGGATTTTTTTGTTTTATCTTTTTTATATGTTTTTTTATATTTTCCTTTAAAAACTCATAGCTTCCACAGTAAAGCATTACAAAACCATTATCCTGGGATTTATATCTTTTAAGATTTCTGTTGAAACAAACTTATAAAGATTATTAAGTAAATGAGTGTTTATATAAGCAAAAAGCATAGATGTTGCTTTTACATCTTCTGCACAATATCTGGCTATCTGGTCAAAATTTCCATCTTTATAAAGCTGATATACTTCATTTCCTTTTCCTTCTTGCTTTACAGGAATTTCACATAAATAGCACATATTTTTTAAGGATACTTTATTTCCTCCAAATATATCAGAAGCTAAATCAATATGATAAAGAGTATATCTATTAGTATATCTTGGATATCTATCTTCCCATTTATCAAATCTATCCATATATATACTTACAAATTGTTTTATACTAAAGTCCCTTGCATTTTCATCTAACGAACTTCCATCATCAATAGTATTTATATACTTTAAAGTTCTAAGTTTTATTACAGGCATATCAAAATCTTTTCCATTAACTGTAATAATCACCGGGAAATTTTTTATTGAGTATGTGCCATCTTTGTTCCTTGAAAAAGAATGAGCTTTTCTAAAAATTTTCCAAAATTTTTGTATAATCTTTTTTTCGTCTTTACTTACAAAAGACTCAAACAGTTTTAATTCTTGCTGTTTTATAAGAATATAACTAAAGGCTACTATTTTATGAAAAGGATTAGGGAGGAACTCTCCTTTTTCTCTTTTTTCTATCTCTTTTTCATCTGCCACTTTCTCAAACATCTCTTCATCTATAACTGTTTCTATATCAAATACGAGAAAGTTTTCAAACCTCTTAGAGAATTCCTCCCTTCTTTCTTTTATGTTTACGCTATTCCAGTTCATTTAACTCTTCTAAGTCTTATCCCCCTTTTTATTTACTATTTTATTTTAAGGCATAAACGTAAATGGTACAGCCTTTTTGTCTTGTTTTACTTTTAGATTTGCCAGTTCATCAACATATATTACATGAGCATTAACTCCTATGTACTGCACTTGATAAGGGTCTATCTCTATCTTTCTTGTAGGTTCTGGCCACTGGTCATTCATTGTATCGTAATGGGAGCATCCTATTCTATAAGTTGTTTGATTACCGTTTTCTACTTTTTCATATATACATCTTGTTCCTTTATGACAGGCAGTAAGTGGTATATCACAATTACTTTCATAGAACATATTGTCATCTACTCTATAGTCTGGAACATTGTTATCTGAAAGGGCATAAAGCTGTACTCTATATCCACTTGCTGCTGGACTTTTGTAGTCAACATT
>JALSSG010000263.1 GCA_026984355.1 Hydrogenothermaceae bacterium | reverse complement strand
AAATAAAAAAAGAGTTTTTATAAGTGTAGGAGAGATATCTGCAGATACATATGCAGCAGAACTTATAAAGAAATTACCTGAAGTTGAATGGATAGGTATCGCTGGACCAAAAATGAGAGAAGCTGGATGTTTTGCAATAGAAACTATTGAAAATATGTCTGTTGTAGGAATTACAGAGGTAATCCCAAAGTATTTTTATCTAAAAAAAGTTTTAAAAAAATCAGTTGATACTTTAAAAAATAATGTTGATTTGCTTATCGTAGTAGATTATCCGGGATTTAATCTAAAATTACTAAAAGAAGCTAAAAAACTTGGAATAAAAACTATTTACTTCATAGCACCCCAAGTATGGGCATGGGGAGAAAAAAGGAAAAAAATAATAGCTCAGTATACAGATATACTAATAGCTATATGGCCATTTGAAAAACAAATATACAAAGAATATGAAAACGAAAAATTTAAAGTAGAATATGTTGGACATCCTATTTTAGACATTATCAAAACGTATGAAACAAAAGAGAGTTTTAGAGAAAAACTAAAGATACCTGAATACAAAAAAATATTTGGTTTGTTCCCTGGTAGCAGAGAAAATGAGATAAAAAACATACTTCCAGTAATGTTAAAAGCAAGTGAGCTTATATATAAAGTAGATAAAAGCCTTTATTTTGTTTTACCTGTTACTGAAAATGTCAAAAATCTAGTTAAATCAATAACAAAATCATCTAAACTGCCACTAAAATTAGTAGATAACACTTTATTTAAATATCCAAATTATGAAACTATGAATAATGCTTTCTTTTCAATAATAACATCTGGAACAGCAACCCTTGAAGCTTCAATATTTACAAATCCATTTGTAGTTGTTTATAAAGTAAACAAACTTACATATATACTTGGAAAGATGCTTGTTAAAATCCCATATATAAGTCTTCCAAACATAGTAGCAGGAGAAGAAATAGTAAAAGAACTTATACAGGACGAATGCAATCCAGTAAACATAGCAAACTGGAGTTTAAAATACATGTTAGATAAAGACCTATATATAAAAACAAAAATAAATCTAAAAGAAAAAGTAAAAAATAAACTTGGAGAAAAAGGAGCATTAGATAAAACAGCTCAAATAATAAAAAAGGAGCTTAAGTTATGAACTGGATAGAAGAAGGAAACAAGTACCTTATGCATAATTATGCAAGACTTCCTTTAATCTTTGAAAGAGGAGAAGGTGTTTATCTGTATGATACTAACGGAAAAAAATACCTTGATATGATGGCAGGTATAGCTGTTAATATCCTTGGATATAACCATCCTGTAATAACTAAAACAATATGTGAGCAAGCAAAAAAAATCATTCACGTTTCAAATCTTTTTTATATAAAACCACAGATAGAGCTGGCTAAAATACTAGTAGAAAATACAACAGGAGATAAAGTCTTTTTCTGTAATAGTGGTGCTGAAGCAAACGAAACAGCAATAAAACTTATAAGAAGATTCTTCTTTAGCAAAGGACAACCTGATAGATATGAAATTATCGTTTTTAAAGGTGGATTTCATGGTAGAACCATTGGAGCTTTATCAGCTACACCTAATAAAGAGTATCAAAAAGGATTTGAGCCTCTTGTAGAAGGATTTAGATATGCACAGTTCAATAATATAAGCTCTGTTTTAGAAAATATAAATAAAAAAACAGCAGCAATCATGCTTGAAATAGTACAGGGAGAAGGAGGAATAAACGTAGCAGATAAAAAATTTTTACAGGATATAAATCAGATATGCAAAGAAAAAGAGATACTACTTGTAATAGATGAAGTTCAAACAGGGATAGGAAGAACAGGAAAACTTTTTTCATATCAACACTTTAACCTATCTCCTGATATAATAACAACAGCAAAAGGTTTAGGAGGTGGTGTACCAATAGGAGCTGTAATAGCAAAAGAAGATATAGCCTCAAGCTTTACACCAGGAACACATGGTTCTACTTTTGGTGGAAACTATCTTGCAACTGCCGTAGCAAAAGAGGTTTTAAACATTGTAAATAACGAAAATTTCCTAAAAAAAGTTGAGGAAAATGGGAATTATCTAAAAGATAAGCTAAAAAAAGAATTTAACTTCCCTGTTAAAGGGTTAGGTCTTATGGTAGGTGTTGAACTTCCTGAAAACATCTCTGCTAAAGAAATAGTTAAAAAAGCCTTAGACGAAGGTCTTTTAATCATCACTGCAGGAAAAAATACAATAAGATTTGTACCTCCACTTATTATAGAAAAACATCACATAGATGAAGCTTTAGAAAAATTAAAACGGATTTTATGATGAGATTTTTTTTGTTTATTTTAATACTTACGATAGGAATATTAGATAAATCATTCTCTGCAGTAACATGGCATCTAAAAGCAGGATATGCAAAGCCAAAGCTTGATATGGACGGATATTTTATAGTAGGTGAGTATGACTACAAATTTTATGCAAGGAAACACTTTGGGTTTAAACCTATAGAAAGAGACCACTGGTATGTAGATATAGGACTTCCTTTTTTACCAAACTTTAAAATAGAAAACCAACCTTTTGCTGTTTATGGAAAAAAATGGATGAAATTTCCAAAAGGTGTTGAAATTTTTGGAGTAAATTTTGAAGCATATGATAAAGTAAAGGCAGAAATAGTTTTTCATGTAAATTATGATTTAACTTTTTATTATGATATAAAGGTTCCTCTTTACTTTACAACCTTAAAAATCAAACCGGGAATATTAGTTAAATGGTTAAAAGGATGGATGTATGGAAAAGCTATAAAACTGAAAAGAGAAGAAAGAAAAGATGTAAACACTATAGGTGGAGCCTTTTACTTAGGTTTTGAAACAGAGATACCATTTATGTATATATTTAAGTTAGGACTTGAAACAGACTTTAAAGGATTTGCATATTTAAATACATGGTATACAGACATTAAAGCTATAGCAAAGTTAAAACTTTTGCCTCTTGGAAATATAGGTGCTGTTTATTGGGGAGTTGGGTATAAATACTGGCATATGGTACTAAAGAAACTCCCAAATGGGAAACTTGCAGACCCACAGATGGATATTAAGATGGATGATTATTTTACCGAAGTAGGTATTGAATTTTAAATAAGGAATATAAGGTGAGAAGAACAGGGATTTTTATTATTTTATTAGCAACTTTAACATATGCTTATGCCAGACCTTTTTTTCATTTTAAAGCAGGTTTTTCTACACCAAAAATGGATATCACAGGTTATTTTAAAACAGATGATAAAAAATATACTCTTGATGGAACATTTGGATTAAAAGGTACAAAAAGAAGACATTTTTATATAGATATTGGTCTTCCTATACTACCTAATTTTAAATATGAATCTTTACCTTTTGAACATAAAGGTAAAAATGTAGTTAAAATACCAGTAGATACTGGAATATTTGGTATAAAATTTAGTGCATATGATAAAGTAACCTCAAGAGTAGTTTTTGATAAAAATAGTGATTTTATCGTATATTACGACTTAGATTTTCCATATATAAACCCTAAAATTGGATTTGCGATAAAGTTTATAGAAGGCTATCTATATGCAAAAGCTGAAAGATTTGACGAAGAAGAAAAAAAAGATGTAAAAACCCTTATACCTCTTTTGTATGTTGGTAATGAAGTAAATATTCCATTTATACCATTTTTGTTTGATATTGCAGCTGACTTTGAACTTAGAGGAATAGCTTTTTATGATTCCTATTTTTTAGACCTAAAAGCTATGGGAAAATTAAAATTAACAACTCTTAAAGAAATTGGTATAATCTATGCAGGATTAGGATATAGATACTGGCATTTAGTTTTAAAAAAACTTCCATCAGGTAAAAAAGCAGACCCAAGTATGGATATTGAATGGGAAGGAACATATATGGAATTAGGATTAGAATTTTAATAAAGGGGGTTTTAAAATGAAAAAATTAGTTTTATCATCAATGTTTACATTTACTATAATCTCCAGTGCTATGGCTGTTCCAGCAGTAGATGCAGTACTTGCTATTGGTTATAACAGTTTATCACCATCAGGTTATTTAAAATACGGTGACCCAGATACTGCAACAACTTTGGATTTAAAGGATGACCTTAATTTAGGAAACTCCAAAAAAGTTTATATATACGGTATTGTTGATTTACCAGTATTGCCAGCCTTAAAAGTAGAATACTTCCCTTTCCAGTTTACTGGAAGAGGTAATATTACAACAGGACTAAAATTTGGTGATTTAAACTTTTCCCTTCCTACTACTGTTGAAACTGACCTAAAATTTGACCAGTATGATGTATCTTTTTATTACAAATTACCTGTTCCTTTTGTAAAGCCAAGATTTGGTTTATCTGTTAAGTATCTTGATGGTTATGCACAAATAACAGATATACCTAGTGATACAACAGAAAAAGCTGATATAACCCTACCTATACCTATGATTTATCTAGGAGCAGACATTAGAATACCTTTAATACCAAAAATTTCTGATGTTGATTTTGATATTGAAGGAAAATGGATAGGATATAATGGACATTCAATTACAGACCTGAAATTACTCGGTAAAGTTAAAATTCTTGGAGTTCCTCTTGTAGGAGGCTTATTTGCTGGTGTAGGATATAAATACTTCAGAATAAAAGTTAATGATTTAGATGTAAATGATAAAAAATTTAACGCTGATATGAAATTTAAGGGGTTTGTAGGAGAAGTAGGATTAGAATTTTAAATGACTATAACAGAAAAAGATGTTATTGACTTTCTAAGAAGAAGAGGGAAACCAGCTTACTTTAAAATGCTTATGCGTAAGCTGGGAGTACCTAAATCTGATAAAAAAGCTCTTAGAAAACTTCTAAAACGTCTTATAAAAAAAGGATTAATAAAGTATGTAAAAGGTAAGTATGTACTGGCAGAGTTAGAAGAAGAACAAGGATTACTAAAAGGAAAAGTTGAATCTCATCCTAGTGGATATGGGTTTTTAATAGTTGGGGAAGATATAGAAGACCTATTTATCCCTCCTCCTGAGATGAGATATCTCTTTGATGGAGATATTGTTCTTGCTAAACCTATCAAAAGAAAGAAAAAAGATGAAGCAAAAATTATAAAAGTTGTAGAAAGAGCTCTAAAATCAGCAGTTGGAATTTTAAAAAAAGGTAAAAAGGGATTTTATGTTTTATTAGCTGATATGCCTATCCCACATAGAGTAAGCGTATCAAAAAGAAACGTAAAAAATACAAAAGCTAAAGTAGGATATTATGTAGTCGTTGAGCTTACAGAATACCCAGAAAAAGGAAAACCAGAAGCAAAAGGAAAAATCATAAAAGTTCTTGGAAAGACAAAAAATACTCTTACTGTAGCAGAAATCGTAGCAAGAAAATACAATCTCCCATTAGAACACTCAAAAGAAGCTCTTGAAGAAGCAGAAAAACTTTATCCTGTAGTAAGGATAACAAAAAATAGAAAAGACCTTACAAAACAGATATGTTTTACAATAGACCCTGAAAGTGCCAGAGATTTTGATGATGCAGTAGCTATAGAAAAAGAAGGAGAAAATTACAGATTATTTGTACATATTGCAGATGTATCTTTTTATGTAAAAGAAGGTTCAGCAATAGATAAGGAAGCCTTTAAAAGAGGAAATACTTACTATCTTCCTGAAAGAGCTCTTCATATGCTACCAGAAAAACTATCAGCAAACCTTTGTAGTTTAAGACCTAATGAAAAAAAATATGCCTTTACCTGTGAAATGCTGGTAAATCCTTCTGGAGAGGTTATAGATTTTGATATATATGAGAGTGTTATAGAAAGTAAAGCAAGGCTAACCTATGACCAGGCACTTAGAATAATACATGGAGACCCAGAACTTGAAGAAAAATTTCCTTTTGTAGTACAACCTTTAAGACATATGGAAGAGCTTACAAGAATACTTTTAAAAGAAAGAGAAAAAAGAGGAAGTATAGATTTTGACCTTCCAGAGTCAAAAATATTATTTACAGAAACAGGAGACCCATATGATGTAGTCCCATATGAAAGACATTTGGCACATCAAATAATAGAGGAGTTTATGATACTTGCCAACAGAACGGTAGCAAAATTTATGGAAGAAAAAGCATATCCATTCATATACAGAACCCATGAACAACCAGATTTAGATAAGGTTATCAGATTTATAGACCTTCTTTCCGGTTTAGGTTATGAAGTTTCATACCCTGAAAAAATAACACCCCACTTTATACAGCAAATTTTAAAAAAAGTAGCAGGTACACCAGAAGAAAATCTAGT
>JALSSG010000262.1 GCA_026984355.1 Hydrogenothermaceae bacterium | reverse complement strand
ACTGTTCCTTTAAAATTTGACAATATAAATCCTGAAGATTTTCATGTTGTTATATTTACAAGTTCAAAGGGTGTAAAGTACTTTTTTGAAAAAGAAAATCCAGAAAATTATAAAGATAAAATTTTTATAACTGTTGGAGAAAAGACAAAAAAAGTATTAGAAAAATATGGATTTTCTAAGATATATACACCTAAAGAAGCTACAGCTTCAGGTATAGCTAAATTTATTATGGAAAATCCATCAAATTTTAAAGATAAAAAAATACTTTTTCCAAGAGCTAAAAAAGGAAGGAAAGAAATTTTACAGATATTGAAAGATAATTTTTTGGTAATTCCTATTGATGTATATGATACGGTTATAAATGTACCAGAAAATAAAGATTTAGTTGAAAATCTTCTTAAAGAAGACCAGATAAAAGCTATATGTTTTACAAGTCCATCTAATTTTAAAAATTTTTTACTGGTTTTTGATAAAAATTCAAAGGAGCTTTTAAAAAATAAAGTTATTTCTGCAATAGGCAAGACAACAAAAAAAGAAATAGAAAAAGCAGGATTTAATGTTGATTTAGTACCTGAAAAGTCCTCTATAGAAGATTTAATCAAATCAACCTATAACTACATAGCGTCTAAAACTTCTACATAGTTATCTTTTACTATAACAACAAAAGTGAATGTTAATCTTAAAGAAACAGCGTCATCTATTATCTGGTTTAATACATCATTTTTTTTCAAAACGGAATTTTTTAATATAAACTTAACTCTTCCTGTTTTATCTTCTATTAAACCTGTATAAACGTTTCTTTCCTTATTTATCTGTGTAATAAAACCTTTTATTTTTATCAGTGAGTTTTTAGGAAAATCTTTTAAATCAGATATGTTGTATATATTTTTTTTATCTATTACAGGAAGGTTATTTTTTGTTTCAATATAATCACGTGGTAATTTACTAAAAATCTCAGGAGAGTAGAAAGTAAGTTTAAAAAATATATAGGTAATTAAAATTAAAAATAAAAATAGAAAAAGCAAGTAATAAAAGCCTTTTACCAAGTTAGTCTCCTAATGAAAAAATTCTAATATTCGAAAAGTATGATATAGCTTATAAACTTTTTTATTAAGCTATTATAACTTATAGTAAAATTTTAAAAGGTATAAAAGGAGGTACTTTTATGTTTATAGACCAGGAAACTTATAAAAAGATTAATATATCTGTTCAGGAATTGAAGGAAAAAATAGATAAAGGAGAAGATTTTATTCTACTTGATGTTAGAGAACCTAACGAGTATCAATATTCAAGAATAAAAGAAAAAGAAGCTATGCTTGTACCTATGATGAGTCTTCCAAGGGTTATTGATAAATTGCCTAAAGATAAGGATATATATGTTATTTGTAGAAGTGGAAATAGAAGCTTACAGGCAACTTTATGGCTTAGAAGTAAGGGATTTGAAAATGTAAAGAATGTAGAAGGTGGAATTTTAGCATGGTCTGATTATATAGACCCATCTGTACCAAAATACTAAAATCAAATAAGGGAGTATTAATTTCTTCTTATTCTGTCTACAGATAATACTCCCTTTACCTTTTTTATGTTTGATATTATCTGATCTAAATGTTCTTTGTTTTTTACATTAAATCTAAATTCGTTTATAGCTTTACCTGTTTTTGTGGCTCTGGCATTTACACTTGTTATATTGGTCTTGGTATTTGCTATTTCTTTTGTTACATCTGCAAGTAATCCAGGTCTATCTTCTGATATTACCCTAAGATACACAGGATATATTGCTTTATCATTTGTGTTTTTCCATATTACTTCTATAACTCTTTCTGGTTCTTCTTCTAAGATTTTTTGTATGTTGGGACAATCTTTTGAATGAACAGAAATACCTTTTTTCTTTACAATAATACCGATTATTTCGTCTCCCGGTACAGGATAGCAACATTTTGCAATAGAGGATAGAACATTAGAAATTCCATCTACCTCTATACATCCTTCGCATTCTTTTTTCTTTACTGATTCTTCCTTTTTGTTATTGTCAGTTTTTATGCTCTTTGCTCTTATAACTTTTGCTACTTTTACTGGAGAGAGTTTCCCTTCTCCTATAAGTAAAAGAAGGTCTTCAAAGGACTTTACGTTAAATTTCTTTATTAAAAGTTCTTTTTCTTCCTGTGTTAGAGTATCTACTTTTTTATTTATTTTTCTTAAAAGTTTATCAAGTAAAGCCTGTCCAAACTTTAAAGCTCTTTGTTTTTCTAACCTTGATATATATTGTTTTATACTTGTTCTGGCTTTAGTAGTTACTACAAAATCAAGCCAGTCTCTATTAGGTTTTTTTCTAGGATTTGTTATTATTTCTACTATATCTCCACTTTTTAGCTTTGTATCTAAAGGAACTAATACACCGTTTACTTTAGCTCCTGCACATTTATTTCCTATTTCTGTATGAATCTGGTATGCAAAATCTACAGGAGTTGCTCCTTTTGGTAGTGTGATAATATCTCCTTTAGGAGTAAAAACGAATATCTCTTCTGAAGCAAAATCTGTTTTTACAGAAGATATGAGCTCATCGGAGCTTTTGTTGTCCTTGACATACTCTAACAGTCTTCTAAGCCATATGAATGATTGTAAATCTTTTTCCTTTAATTCTTTACCACCTTTATATCTCCAGTGGGCTGCTATTCCTTCTTCTGCAATTTTATGCATTTTTTCTGTTTTTATCTGAATTTCAACAAATTTTCCATCAGGTCCTACCACTGTCGTATGTAAAGCCTGATACATATTTGATTTTGGTAAAGATATATAATCTTTTATTTTTCCAGGAACAGGTTTCCATTTTGCATGAATTAGCCCTAATACTGAATAACAGTCTGAAACTTTATCAACAATAACTCTTATACCAAATATGTCATGAATATCCTTTAGTTTTAGATTTTTTCTTTTGGTTTTTTCATATATGCTGTAGATATGTTTTGAACGATACTGGATTTGTGCTTTAATATTAGCTTCCTTTAGAAGTTTTTCTAACTCTGGTACTACTTTCTCTCTAAGATATTTTTCCTGAACTTCTTTTGATTGAGCAAGAAAGGTTTCCACTTTTTTATATTCCTCTGGATACAGGTACTTAAATGCTAAATCTTCAAGTTCACTTTTGATTTTCCACAGCCCAAGCCTTGCTGCTAATGGTGCATATATTTCTAATGTTTCTTTTGCTATTCTTTTTTGTTTTTCCTCTTTAAGATACTGCAAAGTTCTCATATTGTGTAATCTATCTGCAATTTTAACCAGTAAAACCCGGATGTCTTTAGACATAGAAACAATCATTTTTCTAAAATTTTCAGCTTGAGCTTCTTTTTCGCTATTAAATTTGTATTTTCCTATTTTTGTAACTCCATCTACTATCTGGGCTACACTTTCTCCAAAAAGTTCCTTAATCTCTTCATATGTTGTATCTGTATCTTCCAAAACATCATGTAAAAGAGCAGATATAATAGATGTTTTATCTAATTTTAGCTGTGCAAGTATGTTTGCAGCTTCGATAGGATGTATATAGTAAGGTTCTCCTGATTTTCTTCTCTGGTCTTTATGTTTTTCTATTATAAAATTTAGCGCTTTTTCTATTTCTTTTTTATCATCTTCTTTGAGATAATCTAAGTTTTTCAATAACTTTTCTTTTACCTTTTGTTCTTCTTCAGTGGATATCATGGTTTCACCAGCGTAAATTTTTATTTACATAATAGAATAAGCAAAAAGCTTGATATTTCAAAGATAAAAAGAAGATTGTTTTAAACAAGTTTTATAAAACAGCTTCTAACCAGTTGTCTCCAAGTTCTCCTACTATCTCTAAAGAAGGGTCATAGTTTTTCTTTAAATCTTCTAATATTTCATATAGTTCCTGTACACAGTCAGGCGATGTTAGAAAATCTAATATTCCTTTTTTTCCATTTCTAGTCCGTGGCAGTGCAATTCTACCGTGTCCGTCAACTACCATAGAAATAAAATTTAACTTTTCTGGATTTACTTTAACTACCAGATTTACACTTTTTGTTGGGGGATTTTTTAGCTTTTTTATTGTTTCTTCTTTCAACATTATTTTAGAATCTTTCGTCTAATAGTCCAATACCTGCGAATGTATAGGTTTGTTTATCTTCTCCATTTAAAAACTTAAAATGTAATCTTCTTAAGATTTGAGCGAACATAGTATCTTCATCATTTTTAGATAAATAACCTGTCGCCTCATATACACCAAATGCAGTACCAAGTATCAAACCAACAAGAACACCTGTTCCAACTTTCTTACCAAAGCTTTTCTGGTCTATAGCATAAACTGCAGTTCCTGTTAAAAATCCTATAACACCACCATACATAGCATCTCTAAAAATAATCTCTCCTGATACAGCATATGTTTTTTTAACTGGTATAAAAAGGAGACTGAAAATTACTGCTAAGGAAATTATTTTTTTCATTTAATCCCCCTATTAAATCTTAAGCTATATTATACATTCGGCTTAAATGTTTTTCAATTGAGAGATAAGCAATTGAAATTCTTGCAATATTTTATTTTTGTCATTAAAGTCCTGCTTCATTCTAAAAAGCTGATTTTTCACAGCTTTAATCATATCTTTGTTTTCTGATGATGAAACTGAATATGCTTTGCTTATTGCATATATGGCATTTTTTAAATATAAGAGGGATATTTCTTTATCTGATAGATAACTTTTGTAGGATTTATGGATATACTCTTTTGCTAAGGCTACATATAGATTTTCTCTTGAGGAGATTTTTAGTATAGGTTCTATAGCTATCTCTAATGCCTGTCTTGCTTTTTTGTACTTTCTTGCTCTTAGATGGTCTTTTGCTATGCTTATTAAATTTTGAGCATCTATTATAGGGTTATCTATAAGAGGTATTTTTACCATGTTCTGTATTTTTTCTAATGTTTCAAAGAGTTCTGAGTTGTCTAAATATTGAGCTTTTTTTATCGCTTTTTCTATTAAAGATTTTATTTCCTCATAGTTATTTAGATTGCCTGCTATTTCATTTATATAGATTTTTAGAGTTTCTAAGTCTTCTGTGTAGTTTTCGTCTGGAAAAAATCTATATCTTTTCTTTAGTGCTTCTATCTGTTTGTATACAAGGTAAGATGGAGAGTATTGTTTTGCTTCATTTAAAAAAAATATAGCTCCATCTATATATGAATATGTTTCTTTTAGGATAATTCTTCTTCTGTGTAAAGATGAAAAAGCATCTAAAACAAGGTTTAGTGCCCGTGTGGTATAGACTTTTATGTTGTGTATCTGGTCTTCAGTTAACCCTTCTGTAAGAATGATAATCTTTTCTTTTTCTTTTGGTATAAAGAAAAAGTCATTTTCCTTTTTTATACTTGCATAAGATAATGATATTAAAAATAATAGTAATGCTGTAATTTTACTCAACAGGTTCAACGCTTCCCTCTTTTACAAAATATATTGCATCAGCAACGTCTTCTAATTCTCTATCATGAGTTATTATTATAAGCTGTTTTACATATTCATTTTCTTTTAATGATATCATCATAGAAATAAGGTCTTCTCTTCTTTGCTCATCTAAGTGGATTGTTGGTTCATCTAATATCATAAATTCTGTTTTTCCAGATAGAAGATTTCCTATAGCTATTCTTATTGCAAGACCTAACGCTACTTTTTGTCCTCCACTGATAGAGGCAACATTTACGTATCTATCTTCTCTTTCCAAAGTTGGTGCTAAAAGAAAAATATCAAAATCTTCCGTTAGTTTTATCTGTTTAAATGGAAACTCAAATTTTGAAAATATATTGTTCATTATCACTGGAAGTTGTGTAAGTGCCTGTTTTCTTATGATAAGCTGTATACCTTCTCTACCTAAGGCAAACTCTAGTTTTCTATATTTGTTGATTTTTTCTTCTAGCTGTTTGATTTTTTCTTCTGTCCTTTGGATTTTTTCTACCTGTTTTTGTTTTTCATTTATCAAAGTGGTTATCTGGGTATAGTCTGTATTAACACTAAGTAATTTTTCTTGTTCTTTCTCTAATTCTTCTTTGAGTTGTTTTTGTTGTTGTTTTAGCTTTTCTATCTGTTTTTTTATTTCTGATGTATCTGTGATAGTTTGTTTTATAATTTCTATTTGCTTTTTTAGGTCTTTAGTTGATTTTTCTAATTTTTGTATTTCTTTTTTTATATTTTCTTCATTTTCTGCTTTGGCTTTTAGGTTTATGTATATATCTTTCTTTTCTTTTAAGGTTAATATCTGCTTTTTTAATGTATCTTCATCTAAACCTTGTACATCTTTTTTT
>JALSSG010000261.1 GCA_026984355.1 Hydrogenothermaceae bacterium | reverse complement strand
GGCTGCAGAATTTTCTGAAGAAGTAAATTCAGAAATATTTACACAAAAAATATTAGAGTCTAATGAAAGAAAAAGCCCATTGTCCCTTTACTTTCATATACC
The DNA here is from genome assembly GCA_026984355.1 of Hydrogenothermaceae bacterium. GTDB lineage: Bacteria > Aquificota > Aquificia > Aquificales > Hydrogenothermaceae > JAADDZ01. Next base: position 6,236 of record JALSSG010000261.1, on the reverse strand, counting down.
TTTTTGTGAATCTGCCTGTCATTTTTGTGCATGTAATGTAATTATATCAAGAAGAAAAGAGGTAGTAGAACCGTATCTACAGTATCTATTTAAGGAGATAGAAAAAACATCATCTCTTATAGATAATGATAGAAAAGTAGTTCAGTATCACTGGGGTGGTGGTACACCTAACTATATGAACCATCAGCAGATGAAATCTCTTTTTGAAAAGACAAAACAACACTTTAACTTTGATAAAAATGCAGAAATCTCTATAGAGATAGACCCAAGATATATAGATAAGGAAGGAATTTATTTTCTTAGAGAACTTGGTTTTAATAGGCTAAGTTTTGGTATACAGGATTTTAACCCTAAAGTACAGGAAGCTGTAAATAGAATACAACCGGAAGAAATGATATTCAATGTTATGAAATGGGCTAGAGATGCTGGGTTTGAAAGTATTAATATAGACCTTATATATGGTCTTCCTTACCAGACTCTTGACACATTTACAGATACAGTAGAAAAAACTATAAAGCTAAATCCTGATAGAATTGCTGTATTTAACTTTGCTTATGTTCCATGGTTAAAGCCTTTACAAAGAAACATAATAGAAGAGGCACTTCCACCAGCACAGGTTAAATTAGATATCCTTAAAATGACCATAGAGAAACTAACAGATGCTGGCTACATATTTATAGGTATGGACCATTTTGCAAAACCAGATGATGAACTTGCTGTAGCACAAAGAGAAAGAACTCTACACAGAAACTTTCAAGGATACACTACTAAAGCAGGAGCTGAGTTATTTGGTTTTGGAGCAACTTCTATAAGCATGCTATATGATGTTTATGCTCAAAATTATAAAAAGATAAGAGATTACTATCATGCTGTAGATTCTGGAATTGTACCAACTGCAAGAGGCGTACTTTTAAATGAAGATGATATTATAAGAAGAGACGTAATAATGAAACTTATGTGTCATTTTAGACTTGTAAAAGAAGAAGTAGAAAAAGCTCACAATATAACCTTTGATGAGTACTTTAAAGAAGAAATTCAGCAGTTAAAGCCTTTAGAAGACGATGGGTTGATACATATATATCCAGATAGAATAGATGTAACACCTGCAGGTAGACTTCTTATAAGAAACATAGCTGTAGTTTTTGATATATATACAAAAGCTAAAAAAGAACAAAAATTCTCAAAAGCTATCTAAGGGAAATCTCTTTTCCCTTTTTTTCTTTTGTTAAAATAAAGTCTAAATATCCACTCTAATGAGGTCTATATGGAAAAACTTGTTGAAAAAGCTGAAGTTTTAATGGAAGCTCTTCCATTTATTACAAAATTTAGAGGGAAAACCTTTGTTATAAAGTATGGCGGAAATGCCATGGCTAAAAATGATTTAAAAGTTGCATTTGCTCAAGACATACTTATGCTTAAATACCTTGGAATAAATCCTGTAATAGTCCATGGTGGTGGACCTCAGATAGGAGAGTACTTAAAAAAAATGGGGCTTGAATCAAAATTTGTAGGTGGTCTTAGAATTACTACTAAAGAAACTATGGATGTTGTAGAAATGGTTCTTGGAGGACTTGTAAATAAATCAATAGTTATGCTTATAAACAAATATGCAGGTGGTCATATAAGAGCTATAGGACTTACAGGCAAAGACGGTGGCTTGATAAAAGCAAGAAAATTAGATGCTCAAGAGTATTTTAAAGAGATGGGACACTTTAGACCAACAGAGCTTTTAGACCTTGGGCATGTAGGTGAAGTTGAATATGTTGACACACAGGTACTAAAGCATCTTGAGGAAGATAACTATATTCCTGTGATAGCACCTATAGGTTTTGATAGTGAGGGAAATGCTTATAATATAAATGCTGATTTTGTAGCTTCTTCTGTTGCAGGGGCTTTAAAATCTGAAAAGGTTATTTTTCTTACAGATATAGAAGGTCTAAAAGATGAAAATGGAAATGTTATTTCTTCAATAAGTGTAGACAAGATAATTTCTATGATTGAAAAAGGTGTTATAACAGGAGGAATGATACCTAAAGTTAAAGCTGCAGCTTCAGCGTTAAAAAGTGGAGTAAAAAAAGCTCACATTTTAGATGGAAGAATACCTCACTGTATTTTACTTGAGATATTTACATCTGAAGGTGTAGGTACAGAAATAACAGCTTAAAGAGGGTTTTAAAATGGATAAATTAACAAAACTTAACAAATCCATAACAGTAAAACAGCTAAGAGAATATCTTGAAAAAAATGGTTATTTATATGGTGAAACAACTATAAATATTTATATGGAGATTTTAGAGAATTTTGAAGATGATGAACTTGTTCCTGATAAAATACTTATGAATTTAGGTATAAATCCAGAAAAATCTTAAATGGAGGGAAAAGTTGACACTTGAGTACGACTTTAAAAAGATAGAAGAAGAGCTTTTAAATAAGTGGGATAAGGCAGATTTATTTAAAACAGAAGAAAAAGAAGGATTAGATAAATTCTACGTTTTGGAAATGTTTCCATACCCATCTGGAAGAATTCATATGGGGCATGTTAGAAATTATGCGATTGGAGATGCTGTAAACAGATATCTTAGAATGAAAGGAAAAAACACATTACATCCTATGGGCTGGGATGCTTTTGGTATGCCTGCTGAAAATGCAGCTATAAAGAGCGGTATCCATCCAGCAAAATGGACATATGAAAATATAAGCTATATGAAAAAGGAATTAAAAAGACTTGGATTCTCTTATGACTGGAGTAGAGAAATTGCAACATGTAATCCAGAGTACTATAAATGGAACCAGTGGATATTCCTAAAAATGTATGAAAAAGGAATAGCATACCGTAAAACAGCTATAGTAAACTGGTGTCCTCATGACCAGACTGTTTTAGCAAATGAACAGGTTATAGATGGTAGATGCTGGAGATGTGATACAGAAGTTGTTCAAAGAGAAATACCATCATGGTTTTTAAGAATTACTGACTATGCAGAAGCCTTACTTGAAGACCTACAGCAGTTAGAAGGTAAATGGCCTTCTTCAGTTATAACTATGCAAAAAAACTGGATAGGAAAATCAACAGGAGCAACTATCAGGTTTCCTATAAAAGACAGTACACAAACTTTGGAAGTATTTACTACAAGACCTGATACTGTCTTTGGCATTACTTTTATGGCTGTAGCACCAGAACATCCTTTAATACCAGAACTTGTTAAAGGTACAGATTATGAAGATGAAGTTATAGAATTTATAAATAAAATGAAACTTCTCTCCACAAGAGAAAGAGGAATTATTGAAGAAAAAGAAGGTGTGTTTACAGGACTTTATGCAGTAAATCCACTTACAAATGAAACTGTACCGATTTATGTAGCAAACTATATTCTGTGGGGATATGGAACTGGAGCCATAATGGCTGTTCCTGCTCATGACCAGAGGGACTGGGAATTTGCAAAAAAATATAATCTACCTATAAAACCAGTTATAAAACCTGTAGATAAAGACTGGGATTTTGAGAAAGGAGCCTATGAGGGTGAGGGAATTTTAATAAACTCTAACGGATTTGATGGTCTTCACTCTAAAGAAGCAAAAGAAAAAATAACCTCTTATATAGAAGAAAAAGGAATTGGTACAAAAACAATAAACTACAGACTTAGGGACTGGAATATATCAAGACAAAGATACTGGGGAACACCAATTCCAATAATTTACTGTCCAAAATGTGGAACAGTCCCTGTTCCAGAAGAAGATTTGCCAGTTTTGCTTCCTGAGAATGTTGAAATTACAGGAATGGGAAATCCTCTTGAAAAAGTGGAAGAGTTTGTAAATACAACCTGTCCTGAGTGTGGCTCGCCAGCAAAAAGAGAAACAGATACGATGGATACATTTTTTGACAGTTCGTGGTATTTTCTTAGATACTGTGACCCACATAATGAAAATATTCCCTTTTCAAAAGAAAAAGCTGACTACTGGATGCCGGTAGACCTTTATATTGGTGGTATAGAACACGCAGTACTGCATCTTTTATACGCAAGGTTTTTTACAAAATTCTTGCATCAGATAGGACTGGTTAGTGTAGCAGAACCTTTTGAAAAGCTTTTAACACAGGGTATGGTTCTAAAAAAATGGATAAAAATTCAAAAGTTATTAGACATACTTGGTGTAGATGAAAATATAACTATAGACCAATTAAAAGAAAAAATTTTGAGCTTAAAATAAAAGTAAAAACTACCTTAATCTGTAAAATACCTCATCTGCGTGAAAGGAGCTTCTGACAAGAGCTCCGCTGTATACTTCTTTAAAACCTTTTTCATAACCTACTTTTTCATACTCTTTAAACTCTTCTGGAGTAACATACCTTGCAACCGGCAGATGATTTTTTGAAGGTTGTAAATACTGTCCTATAGTGAAAATATCACAGTTTACTCTAACAAGGTCATCCATTACTTTAAAAACTTCTTCTTTTGTCTCACCAAGACCTACCATTATGCCAGATTTAGAGTATATCTTGCTGTCAATATCTTTAATCCACTTTATTATATCTAAAGAGCGTTTATAATCACCTCTATGTCTTACTTTTTTGTATAAAGAGGGAACTGTTTCTATGTTGTGGTTTATAACATCTGGTTTTGCATCTGCTACTATTTTCAAAGCATTAAAATTTCCTTGGAAATCAGGAATAAGAACTTCTATAGTACACTCTGGAAGTTTATCTCTTATAGCTTTTATAACATCTGCAAAATGAGAAGCTCCTCCATCTGGTAAGTCATCTCTGTTTACAGAAGTTATAACAACATGTCTTAGACCAAGGAGTTTTACAGCTTCTGCTAAATGTTCAGGTTCATCTGGGTCTGGTGGTTTTGGTTTGCCGTGAGCTACATCACAATAAGGGCAGGCTCTTGTACATGTATCTCCAAGTATCATAAAAGTAGCTGTTTTTCTAGAAAAACAGTCTCCTATATTAGGGCATGAGGCTTCTTCACATACTGTGTGAAGGTTTAGCTTTCTTAATATTTTTTTAACCTCAAAAACTTCTGGAGATAAAGGAGACTTTACTTTTGGTTTCATATTTCACCTCACAAAATTCTGAACAAAATCATAACTGGATTTATAATTTTCCAATTATAATAAACAAAAATTAATCCTTGAGGTTTAAAAATGCCAGTTTTAGAGAAAGATGAAGATATTAAAAAGGTTCTAAAAGAAAGTAAAACTGTTGCTGTAATTGGAATTTCTCCAAATCCATCAAAACCCAGTTATTTTGTTTCTGAGGTAGTGAAAAATTATGGATTTAAAATGTATTTTGTAAATCCAAAATATGCAGGTCAGGAAATATTAGGAGAGAAAGTTTATGCATCTATTAAAGATATTCCTGATGAAATAGACATTGTTGATGTTTTTAGAAGACCTGCTGATGTTGTTTTTACTGCACAGGAAGCAAAGGAAAAGGGATTTAAAACGTTCTGGTTTCAGCCAGGAACGGTAAATGAAGAAGTAGCAAAACAGTTATCAGAGGAAGGCTATAACGTTGTAAAAGGTAGATGTATGAAAGTAGAATGTCAAAGGCTTTTATAGGAGAGATATGATGATAAAGTTTGTAAAATTTTTTGGAATTACATTTTTATTCTTACTTGTTTTGACAGTTGGCTCTATGTATATAAGCGTACTTAGAGGAGAAGGTCTTATCAGACCTGAAGCAGTAGTATTTTATACGATTATATTTTTTGGTTACGGATTTACTCTATGGTATGTCTTTCATAAAGAAAAACAGCTTGAGATTGAACAGGCACAGATAGAGAAAAAGCTTGCTTTAGAGGAAGCTCAAAAGTATAAAGAAGAATTAGAGAAAATTAAAAAAGAGTTTGAAGAATATAAAAAGAAATTGGGAGAGATGTAATGAGTATAGATAAAGAAAAAATAGAAAAAGCTATAAGGCTGTTTTTAGAAGGTATAGGAGAAGACCCAGATAGAGAAGGGCTAAAGGATACACCAAAAAGAATAGTAAAAATGTGGGAAGAGTTCAAATCTCATGAAGAGTTCAATATGACTGTGTTTGAAGATATAGGTGAATATAATGAGATGATAGTGGTAAAAGATATACAGTTTTACAGCCTTTGTGAACATCATCTTCTACCTTTTTTCGGAAAAGCGCATGTAGCATATATTCCTGATAAGAAAATCTGTGGACTATCAAAGTTAGTTAGAGTAGTAAATAAATTTGCTTATAGACCTCAGGTTCAGGAAAGGTTAAC
>JALSSG010000260.1 GCA_026984355.1 Hydrogenothermaceae bacterium | reverse complement strand
TTAAATTTTCTAAAAGTTTTATTCATATTAAGTTCTGCTCAAACAACAAAGGTCAAGCTACACTAATAATAAGAAATGACATTAACGAAAACATACGCGAAAGTACAGGAATAGGATTAAAAATAGTAGAAAAGCTTGTGGCTGATATTAAAGGAAAACTTATATATAGAGCTAAAAAAAACAAATACATCACACTCCTTAAAATTCAAAAATAATTTTCACGATTTTTTTACGAAAAGTAATATAGATTTTTAATCAAATAAAAAACAAAATAAGGATTAGAAAGATGAGACCTATATTTACTTTTGTTATAACTATAATACTTTTTCATCTATCATATGGTATTACTGTCTCTGACGAAAACTTATACATTTCCAATATTAACAAAAAAGAGAATAGAAATACCGTAGTTAAAAATATACTTGTAAAAGAAATAAGAAAAGACCGAATTATATCTATGAATGGAAAGGTATACAAAATCCAGAGAAATGTAAAAATAATAAAAAATTACACCAAGAAACCTCTAATAGCAGAACTTCATTTCAAAAATAAAAAGTTAGTACTAATAATATTAAAGTAAATGGAGCAACAATGTTTAAAAAATTTAGTTTATCTATACTTATGATAGCTGCACTTTTTTTAACATCAAAAGCCAATATGCAAACTTATTGCAAAGTTCCTCCATTTATAACTGCTGGAGTAAAGCCTAATGTTTTGATAATTTTAGATAATTCTAACAGTATGGATGAGGATTTTTATGGTAATGCTGTAGGTTCTTTTTCCTCTGCAAGTAAAATGGTTGTTGCAAAAAAAGCATTAATTGATATTATCCAAAATTTAAAAAATAATTTAAGGATAGGATTAATGACCTATAGATTACAGAACGTTGAGTATTATTATATTCATAATTCTCCTTACTTTGTTTCTTATGAACCAAAATCTTATTGTCCTGATCCTCCACCAGAATGTGAAACCTACTGCAAAACAGGAAGTTTATCTGCAAAATCAGTATGTTCTTCAAATTGCTTATCAAAAAATCCTTTTTTTGATGTTGATTATTTTGATGAAATTATTACAAACTACCCGATAGGTTCAGAAGAAAGAGATAGATACTGCCATCTTGTATATCCCAAAACACAGAGGATAGTCAACCCTACAGATACATCTCATTATATCTACTATAAACAGGCTTTACCTATGTACTCAACTTCAAATTTACATACTGCTTTTTGTTATTCAGAAACATATAATCCAGATGAAGGAAGTCCTTATGATGATTACTCCTGCTATACAAAAAAAACAGGAACATCAGACAGTTATAGTGGTTATTCTTCATATTGGTTTACATCTAAATTTATTCCTACAGATACTGACTTTGCATTAGGTTTTCTTGATTTTGGAAGAAGATTAAGCTGGTGGTATATTGGAAGAACATGGTTCTCTAATTCTTCTCCAGGAGATGGATACTTACATGTAAAAGTTGATGACTTAATTGATGATTCAAATAATACAACAACCACATATGATGCTTTACTCCAAAAGCTAGACCCTAAAGAAAATGATGAAAGTGGATATATGTCCTGTAATAAATCAAATAAAAATAAATGTCCTTACATAATTAGTGCTGGTCTTACTCCAACGGCAGGCACATTACAAACAGCTATCGATTATTTTCAGGGAAATGATTCACCAATACAGTACAGATGTCAGAGAAACTTTATTGTTTATGTCACTGATGGTTTACCAAGTGTAGATGAAGATGGCAATACTGATACAGCTGATAATTTAATGCCATCGGTACTATCTAAGTTAGATACATTAAGAAATTTATCTAAAGAAATAGATGGTACAGACTACAATTTTGATATCAAAACGTACATATTAGGAGTTGGATTAACAAATGATGCAAAAGCTAAACTCGATGAAATGGCTATACACGGTGGAACAGATGTAGACGGTCATGCGTACTATGCAGATAATCCTACTCAACTAAGAGATTCCTTGAATAAAATTTTTAAAGATATTTTGAAAAAGGCAGCATCAGGAACATCTATATCTGTTCTTGCAGAGAAAAATAAAAAAGGAGCTACAATTGTACAGGCAGTATTCTATCCAGAGAAAAGATTCGACACAAAAACGGTTTCCTGGATTGGTTATTTGTATCAGTACTGGTTTTTAAACACAAAAAAAGCACAAAATACAAGAGAAGATACAAATGAAAATAGAAAATTAGATATTCTACAAGACCTTATTTTACAGTTTAATATTGATAGTAGTGGAAATCTATACATAGATGCATACGATAGCGACTCTTATGGTAATCCAACATCTTTAAATACAACCTATTATTCATTGGATGAAGTACATCCACTCTGGGAAGCGGGGGAGGAACTATCAAAAACAGAAGCAGTAGACAGAACTATATATGCTGTAGCAGAAAATAACACTATGAAAGAGTTTGTTGAATCTAATGTTTCTGACTTCGATGAACTATTTGGGGATACCCAATTCCCAGAGTGTCTTCTTGATGCAGATGGTAATCCAGACTACAGAAAATTAATTAATTACATAAGAGGAGAGGATTTTGAAGGCTGTAGAAGTAGAAAAGTAAACGATGAAAATGTATGGAAACTTGCAGATATCATATATTCTTCTCCTATAACTATAGATTACAAAGACTTCTCAGTAACATTTGTTGGAGCTAATGATGGAATGCTCCATGCTTTTTCTTCAGGATATATAAAGAAACAAACAGGAGATACTGTAGCTGTACTATGTGATACAAAACGAGGAAATTGTGGTGATAGCGCAGAAGTAGGAAAAGAGCTATGGGCATTTATTCCCAAAAATGTTATGCCGTATTTAAGGTACTATGCAGACCCAGATTACTGTCATGTATATACAGTAGACCTATCTCCATACTTTATAAGCTTAGATATTGATGGAGATGGATATGAAGATAAAAAAATAGTTATTGGTGGATTTAGATTAGGTGGTGCATGTGGATGCACAGGAACAGAATGTATAAATCCTCCTTCAGATACATGTACTGACACTTCAGACCCAAGTAGCTGTATAGGGTTGTCTTCGTATTTTGCTCTTGATGTTACAGACATTAACAATCCTAAATTTTTATGGGAATTTACATCTTCTGACCTTGGTTTTAGTTATTCTGGACCTGCATACATAAAAAGAAAAACATCATCTGATACATGGAAACATTTTGTAATGTTTGCATCAGGTCCTACAACTTATGAAGGACATTCAAGCCAGCCTTTAAAATTATTTATACTTGACTTACTAACTGGTAATCTGATATATCAACACGAATTTCCGTCTTTAAACAATGCCTTTGGTGGAAAACTATTTACCAACGGCTTAGATGTTAATCAGGATGGACAGACTGATTATGTATTTTTAGGATATACTAAGACCACAGGTTCAACATCTCAGGGAGGAGTAATCAAAATATGGACTGGAGATATAGACCCTGCCAAGTGGGATTATGATAAGCAGTACTTCAATATGGCTCATAACCCAATAACATCAAAAATAGAATTTACTAAATGTTTTGGTAAATGGTATACGTTTTTTGGGACTGGGAGATATTTTTACAAAGAAGACGAGGAAACCTCTCAGAATGCCTTATACGGAGTACCGTTTTTATGTGATGAGAACAACAACTGTGAAACTGGAGAAATAAACTCTGCTCATAATGCTAAAGGAAGTCCTTTACCATGCGAAGATATAGGAGATAAAACAAAAGGAGCATGGATGATTCCATTAATGGAGGAAGAAGGCTCTTATTTAAAAGAAAGAAATATATCTAATCCAACTATAAGTGATTTTGGTGCAGTATTCTTTACTACAACAAGACCAACAGCAGATTTGTGTGGATTTGGGGGGAGAAATAGAGCATGGGCTTTAAATTGTGCTACTGGTGGTAGTATAACAGATACTACCTGTCCAGGTGCATCTGTAGATATAAAACCTTTTAAATATGTTGTACAGCTTTCTGGTGGAAATATAAAAGAGTATGGTAAAGAAAGTTTTACAGAAGAAAATAATAGAGCAACAGAAGAAAGCTATGGTATACCGGGAGAGAAGGGGGGGAGGTTAATTACTCCTTCTGAAGAAGCAAGCTTAAGGATTCTATTATGGTTAGAAAAATAAAAGGTTTTACATTTATTGAGCTTGTTGTGGTTATTGCAATCATAGCTATACTCTTAGCTATAGTTGTACCAAACTACTCAAAATGGAGAGAAAAATACTATCTTGAACAGGATGTTAGAAATCTTGCATCATTTATAAATATGGCAAGAAAAAAAGCTTTTACAGAAAAAATAAATCTAAATATAGATATTAATGGAAAAACTGCCTGTATAATATGTAATCCTGCAGACACCTACTGTAATAGTCAGTATTATGGAAATATTAAGTGTATAGATTTTAAGAACGATATTGGTTCCTATAGTGTAAGTATATCGACAAGAGGCACCTTGAATAACATAACCATATTTCCTACAAAGCTGATAGATGGAGCTTTTGCATGTTTAAAAATATCAACATTTAGAGTTAAACTTGGAGTTATAAATGGAACAATATGTGAAATCAAGTGATGGTTTTACTATACTGGAAGTATTGGTAGCCTTATTTTTATTTGGCTTTATACTCTTAGGTACTCTTGGAATATTTTTAAAAACATATGACTACAGCTTAAAAAATGAACTTAGAAATCAAGCAGTAAAGATTGCACAGGAAGAACTTGAAAAGTACAGGAATATGGATTTTAATCTAATACCATCAGAAAGTACAACATGTAGTAGCTCTACCGATAAAATAGAAAGACAGGTAAGAAACAAAAATTTTGCATTTATAGTAGCACGGAACATAACTGAAGAAGTTCCAGATAGTGTAAAAAAAATAGAAATTACTGTTTGCTGGAATATTAAAGGAAAAGAATATAGTTATACAGCTACAACACTAATAACACCTTTTTAAAGGCTATATAAAATGAATAAAAAAGGATTTTCTATACTTGAACTATTAATTACTATAGTTATAACGGCAATACTTTTCTCTGCTCTTTATTATACATATATAAATTTATTTAAAAAATCAAAAACACAAATATACGCTCAGGAAACTGAAATTGAAAAGAATATAGGTTTAGAACTTCTTAGACTTGATGTAGAACATGCAGGTTTTGGAATTCTTGATATAGAGGAATGTCCATCAGTAAGATGGGGAGACAAATTTCCATCACCTGTAGATTGTGATGATGATTTATCCTTTTCAAATAATGTCCTTGTTATCAGGTCTATGATAAATAATACAAACACTAAAGAGATAGGCTGGGTTTATGTAGATTGTACGTCTGGTTCGTGGCCTTCTTCTGCACCAAATATAATAGATGAAAGGGTAGATAAAACAAATAACAATCTTATATTCTTTGACGCTACATCAGGTTATTTTGTAGGAACAGGAACTTTTGGAAGCTGCATAGGAAACAACATTTATCTGGCATATCCATATGATGATATAACTAATATGTTAAACTGCAAAACTCAGCAGTACTGCCACAGAATTGTTTATAAACTAGCATCCTCATCAACAGATTCTATCTGTCATCCTAATACGAAGAATCTAATTAGAGGAATAGATGGAACAGCATCAAGTGGAGGTTCTCCTGTATTGTCCTGTATAGGTGGGTTTCAGGTTCTTTTTGATATAGATTTAGATAATGATGGAGTATCTGACTTAGAATATCAGGATTATAATCAGTTAGATTTAAATGCTGATGGAGAAGTAAGTGCAGATGAAGTTATGAAAGGACTAAAAAGAATACATATATATCTTTTAATGCAGGTAGGTAAAAAAGACCCAGGTTATAGATTCCCAAAATCAAAGCTTAGCATAACTGAAAATACAGGTAGAGTTATAGAATTTGACCTGCCATCTACAATAGGAAGCGATTATATAAACTATAAATGGAGACTGGTCAAAATTTCAGTAAACCCGATGAATCTACAAAAGTGAGGAAAAGGATGAAAAATAATAATAGAGGAATAGCACTTTTAACAACTTTATTAGTCAGCATAATAGCAGTAGTTATTGTAGCAACCTTTTTATACATCTTAACAAAGGGAACAACAATATCAAAACAGGAAAAGTTATATACGTCTGCTTTAGAAGCGGCTAAAGGTGTTTCGTTTGTAATACTTAACAGCTTAAAAAATGATACCTTAGAATGTCAAAAAGGTGGTTCATATGTACCCTGTACAGATACAACATTAACATATCCTGCAAATATAAACTTGAATATAGGAGGAAAGGATTTTTCAAGTCTTGGAGATTATAATATATCTGC
>JALSSG010000259.1 GCA_026984355.1 Hydrogenothermaceae bacterium | reverse complement strand
TAGGAATTACTAAAAAATCATCTTTCAATATCTGTAAAATTTCTTTCCTTCCTTTTTTAGCTCTTGGAAAAAGTATTTTTTTATCTTTAAAAATTGATGGGTTTTCCATAATAAATTTAGCTATACCTGAAGCTGTAGCTTCTTTAGGTGTATATATCTTAGAAAATCCATATTTTTCTAATACTTTTTTTGTTTTTTCTCCAACAGTTATAAAGATTTTATCTTTATAATTTTCCGGATTTTCTCTTTCAAAAAAGTACTTTACGCCCTTTGAACTTGTAAATATAACAACATGAAAATCTTCAGGATTTATATTGTCAAATTTTAAAGGAACAGTTCTTATCACTGGGAAATGAATAACCTCAATAAATCTGTCCAAACCTTTTGGAAAACTTTCTTTATCAGAAACAAGTAATATCTTCATTCTAACTTTTCTACAAATGTTGGAATTAAGAAAACAAAATCATCATCTTTCAAAAGAAAAGTATCTGGTGGACTAAGAATAATCTTTCTATGTCTTTCAATAGCTATAGGCATATAATTTTTTTCTCTTGCCAATTTAAATAGTTGACCAAAGTTTTCAAACTTCCCAAGTTTCCTTACCTTCACTTTCCTTATACCCTTTTCTTTATCAATTATAGTCTGAATAAGGTCTATAGCACCGGGATTTAGTAAGCTAGAAAATATCATTTTTCCTATAATCTGTCCTCTAACAATAATTTCTTTAACTTTTATTCTTTTTTTGAATATATCAGCATCTTCATCAAGAAGAACTTCTACGTATATATTTGCTTTTGGATTAAGAGTTTTAACAAGCATAGCTGTTAAAGCTGTTCTTGCATCTACATCTCTTTCATCTTTTCCTTCTTCTCTTTCTCCAACAATAATTACATCTGAAGCTTTATCTATAGCAACATCCATTAATATACTTTCATGAACGAAATTTCCCTTTTTATAGAGAATATATTCATTAAGTTTTATATCCATATCTTTTTTATCAACATTTGTAATAATTACAACACCCTTTTCCTTCTCAATTTCTAATGACATAAGCTCTTCCATTATCTCTTCTGCAGTTTCGTTCCATCCACATATAACAATGTGGTCTTCTAAGTTTTTCATAGTTATAGCTCCTTCCTTTAAAGTCATAAGTCTTCCAACAAGGGCAGCAGAAAAAGTACCTGTTAAGGCAGCGACAAAAAATATTCCTCCAGAAATCATAATAGAAGTTATAAATCTACCTGTTTCTGATATAGGAGTAATATCTCCATAACCTACAGTAGATATTGTAACAATTCCCCAATAGATAGCATAAAATATAGAACTAAAATTTTGATTTCCTGCGTTGTATTCAACAACGTAAACAATTAAAGAAAAAGTAACTACCCATGTTATAAGAAGTAGAATAATAAATATAAATAAAAATCCCTGTTCCTTTAAAGCATGGATAATACTCTGTATAGCACCACCATATCGTATTATCTTTAGTAATCTTAGAGCTCTTAATATTCTAAATGCTCTAAAAGGTCTAAATAACGGAAGTATGGCAAGTAAGTCTATTATAGAATAAGGTTTTATCATCCATTTTAATTTAGGAGTAAAAGCATAGATAAGTGAAAAAATAAATCTTTTAGCTTTTGCTTCTTTTGAATATTCAAGCCAACCTTTTTTAAAATCATCAATAAAATTTGAAATTACCCACCACCGTAAAATATATTCTATTAAAAAAAAGTAAAGTGCCCATATTTCATAATCATTTAAAAACTCATCTAAATCTGGAGGTAATTTTTTAGCTAGTCCTAAGTATTCAATAAAGATGCTTATAGATGAGGTAATAACAACAAATAATGCAAATATATCGTATACCTGTTTATATGGACTGGTTTCATTTTCAAGAAGATTGTATATTTTTAGTTTTAGAGTTAGATATTTCCTTTTTAAAACATTATGGTCTTTTTCTATATATAAAAATGGGTCTCTTTTTGTCCTTAACGAAATCATAGCTTTTTTATAGTTTTTCCATAAGAGATTCTATAATATTGTCCATAGTCACCACACCTTTTAACTGATTATCTTCTACAACTAAAATCCGTTTTACTTTAAGCTTAATCATCATCTTTGCAGCATATTTTATATCAACATCTCCAAAAATAAATATAGCAGGTTTTGTGTAAAGGTCATATACGTTTAGCAAGTCTATATCACCTTCTTCTGCTACTATTGCTTTTAGAATATCAGTATAAGTTATTATCCCATAAGTATCATTAGGATTTAATTTTTCAGTGATTAGAAACCTTATATTATTTTCTTTCATTAAATTTAAAGCATCTCTTACTTTAGCAAGAGGGGATATAAAAACTATATCAGTTCTCATAACATCTTTTACAAGCATCACGCCCTCCTATAACTGCTTTTTTATTTCTTCTTCAAATTTCATAATTTCCTTTAGTTCTACTCCAGCTATGTGCTCAATAGGTAATATAAAAGCAATTCCTCTATCTGGTTTTTCAAGTTCTAAGGCAGTATTAAGCTTCTTCATAAGTTTGATAGATAACGTTCTTTCAAGAACAAAAATAAGAATAGATTGAGCTCCTTCTAAAGTAAAGCCAAAAAAAGTTTTCTTTTCTTCTGATAGGGACAAAGCCCGTGCATTTACTATTGATACGTTAATAGCCCCATTTTCTTTAGCAACATCAATAGCTTTATCCTCTAATTCTTCATCAACAATAAGTACCAAAAGAGAAAACCTCATTTTTTTAACCTCCTTTCTTCATTTTATAGAAAATTTCAGATAATAGTCCATATCCCATAACTGTTATCATAGGAAATAAAGAAGCAAAAGCGATTAATCCAAACCCATCAATAAGAGGATTTCTTCCTTCTATATTGGTAGCAAGACCTATACCAAGGGCAGCAACAAGAGGAACAGTTACTGTAGAAGTTGTAACACCACCAGAGTCATACGCTATTGGAATAATATATTTAGGTGCAAAATAAGTCATAATAATAACAATGATATAACCTACTATTATGTAATAGTGTATAGAATCCCCAACGACAATACGATAACATCCTAAAGCTATACCTACTGCAACTCCTATAGCAACAAAAACCCTAAGTAAAAAATCATTAATTTTTCCTTTACTCACCTCTTTTGCCTTTAAAGCTACTGCTATAAGGGCAGGTTCAGCCATAGTTGTAGAAAAACCAATTAAAAAACCAAAAAGATATATAAGAAAATAGTTTCCTGTTTTTGTTAGTTGAAGAGCCATTGTCTCTCCAAGAGGAAAAAGACCCATTTCCAGACCTACTAAAAAAGCGTAAAGGCCAATTATTACATATATAAAACCTAAAGCTATAAGTCTAAAATGAGGAATAGGTTTTCTAATAACAACATATTGAAAGAAAAAAATCACAAAAAGTATTGGAAATAAATCTTTAACTACAGCAAAAAGGTCTAATATAACTTCTACTAACCAGTTAGGTTTATGCTCTGAATATGTTATCTCATGTGTAGAAAGTTCACTGCTTGTTTCAGGGACTATATTAGAAATATCCGCTTCAACTCCTAATGCTAAAATTCCATAAACCTGAACAAATATCATAGGTGTCAAAGAAGCAAACGCTATTAAACCAAATCCATCTATTACAGGATTTCTTCCTCTTATACTACTTGCAAGTCCTATTCCTAAAGCAGTAACAAGAGGTACAGTTACAGTAGAAGTAGTAACACCTCCAGAATCATATGCTATTCCTACTATCTCTGGTGGAGCAAAAAATGTTATAAGAACAACAATAATATAACCAATTATTATGTACCAGTGTATTGGATGACCTAATATTATTCTAAAAACACCTAAAGCTATAGCAAAACCTACAGATAAAGCAACAGTAAGTCTAAGGAAAAACGCATCTATCTTTCCATTACTTATTACTTGAGCTTTATCAGCTATAGCAATTAGAGCAGGTTCTGCCACAGTAGTAGAAAATCCAATCAAAAAAGCAAAAAGTAATAGCCAAAATACAGAACCTTTTTTTGCAAATTCATGAGCAAGACCTTCACCTAAAGGAAAAATCCCTATTTCTAACCCTAAAATAAATATAGCAAGTCCAAATAGCACTATAAGAAGTCCTATAATAACAGAAACAGTATTATCTGGGATTTGCTGTAATATAAGAAGTTGGAATAAAGAAATAACAATAATTATAGGCAGTAAATCTCTTACAGATTCTTTTAAAAGTTTAAAAAATAATCTTAACTGTTTTTTCATACAGACTACTCAAATGGAGATTTTTTTGCTGAAGATAAAATACCTGCAATACACTGGGCAAGCTTTAAATCTTCTTTTGTGGTTATTTTTATATTGAAGCTACTTCCTTTATTAAAAGTTATTTTATAACCTCTTTTTTCCATTAAAAAAGCATCATCTGTACCTATTATATTATTTTTAATAGCATATTCATGGGCATCTAAAATCTTTTCAAAAACAAAGGTTTGAGGCGTTTGCACTTGCAAAAGTTCATCTCTATTTAAAGTCTGAATTACCAAATCATTATGAAACCTTTTTATAGTATCTACAGTTTTTATAGCAGTTATGCTACCATCATAACCTTTTTTTATATTTTCTATTCCTTTTAAAAACATATCTTCCGTAGCAAAAGGTCGTGCAGAATCATGAATTATAACTATATCACAATCACTTATAGACTTTAGAGCATTATAAACAGACTCCTGTCTTTCACCACCACCAGCAATTTTTCTAACAGGTTTAAAAGAAAATATTTTTACTCTATCTACATCTTCTTCTGGTAAAACAAGTAATGTTTCTTCAATTATGTCTAATTTGTTTATAGTGTTTAGTGAATACTGGAATAACGGTTCACCTTTTAATTTTAAAAACTGTTTCTTTTCTCCAAATCTTTTTCCATATCCAGCAGCAAGTAAAATAGCTTTAACTTTCATTTTTATCTTCACCTGTTATAAAATTTGTTTTTTTAACGAAAAATTATACAATAAGTGATAGGGGAGGATATGAAAGTTTTACTTGTGGAAGATGACTTAATACTGGGGGAGAGTATAAAAGATTATTTAGAAAATAAAGATATAGAAGTAGTCTGGATTTATGATGATAGAGAAATTTTTGATATCATTGATTACACTGAATTTGATGTAATCATCTTAGACCTTATACTGAAATACAACAAAGGTGAAGATATACTAAAAATCCTAAGGCAAAAGGATATAAATACACCAGTTATTATACTAACTGCAAAAAATTCAATAAATGACAAAGAGATATGCTTTTCCTATGGTGCTGATGATTATTTAACAAAGCCCTTTTCTCCAAAGGAACTATTACTTAGAGTAAAAGCTCTCTCGAATAGAGTACGTGTATCAAGGCAGATTAAAATTAAAAATGTTGTTATAGACATGGATAAAGGAATTGTTATAAAAAATGGTCAAGAAATAAAACTATCTAAAAAAGCTTGGGAAGTTTTGTATATACTTGCTAAAAATAGAGGAAGTATAGTACCTACACAAAGGCTTATGAAGTACGTATGGCAGGATAAGCCAGTAGGAGATGAGGTTTTAAGAGCATATATAAAAGAGTTAAGAAAAATTCTTCCAGAAGGTTTAATAGAAACTTATAAAGGAAGAGGTTATAAATTAGGTTGAGTTTTGAAACAAAAATCACTCTACTTTTTTCAATAATAGTAATAACAGGTATGTTAATAATAAATAGCATAGCTTTCCTGTATTATAAAAAAGCTGTAGAAAATTCTATTTTAAATGAGATATTTGCATATATTGAGCTTTATTCTTTTGGAAATACTACCTATCCAGCTTATATAAAAATAAAAAAAGAAGATGAATTGTTAGAAAATTATGAATTTCTTCCTGTTGCAAGGAGAAATAATCTGATAGCTTATGTAGATAAAAACTATCTGAATAGAAAGTACATAAAATTTTATATAAATATTCTGCTGTGGGATACGGTTATAATCATTGCTTTATTTTTATTTTTCCATTACACAATAATAAGATACATAAGAAAAGAAAAGAATATAAGAGAAGCTTTAGAAATAACTATTTTGTCCATATCTCATAAGCTTGGAAATTTTTTAGCAATTAATAGAACAAATATAGAACTTTTAAAAGAAAAATATTCAGGAAAAGAAATAGACAGACTCTTAAACTCTTATTCTGTGTTGGAAAAAGATTTTAAACATGTATCTATGCTTTTAAAAGAGCTAGATAGTATGTCTTCTAAAAAAATCGTAAATGTAAAAACAATTATTGAAAAAAATATAAAAGAACTAAAGCCACTACTAAATGATAAAAAACTAATTATAAACTTAAATGATTTTTATATAAGAACCGATAGCGGAAAGCTAAATATAGTTATACAAAACCTACTGGAAAATGCCTTTAAATTTTCTAAAAGTTTTATTCATATTAAGTTCTGCTCAAACAACAAAGGTCAAGCAATGCTAATAATAAGAAATGATATTAACGAAAGTACACACGAAAGTACAGGAA
>JALSSG010000258.1 GCA_026984355.1 Hydrogenothermaceae bacterium | reverse complement strand
ATAGTCTATACTTTCTTCTTCTTCTTCTTCTTGTGATGCTTGTAGATTTTGCATTGATATTTTTTTCATATATCTAAACTCTTTCAACTGTCCTACTTTTCCTGCTATTGAAGGACTATACTTCCAGTCTGGATTAATATAATAAACAGGATGAGCTAATTCAGTTCCAACAGGATAAAGTCCTATTTTCCTACCTTCTTTTGTAATCTGCCATACATGTATATCATCTGCATCTCCTATGAATTTTTCTGGAACTGTTAAAAATTTAATACCATCTGATAAAGTCTGATATTTTATTGCATATTTATCTAAAATTTGTGTGTTTAAAGGCTCTACTTCACAGTTTTCTGCGATTTGTTTGATAGCACATTCTAATATTGCCAGGTTTATTTTATAAACATCTAAACTATATTCACCATGCTCCTTTCTAAATTCTTCAGGTAATCTTATCATTGCACTATCAAGTCTACCATTTGTAGGGAAAAAACCTGGAAAATGTTTCCAGTCATAAGCTCTCCACCATGTATTTGTCTGATTAGTATGCTCTGCCTGTGAAGTATATATAAAACCCTCACTATCTATGTAATTTGTTCTAACAAAAGTATTTCCATTCCATTTATAAAGAGGTGGAATATCTAATACATATTTTCCAAAACCAAATGGATTATCACTTCCTATAAAAGACTTTTGATTATAGGCTTTTTCCCAGTTATTTTGTCTTATCCAGCTATCTATGGAAACTATTTTATTTTCTTTGTTATCTATAACCTGCTTGCTTTGAAGGTTTAACTGCGTCCATCTTTTTCCATTTTCAAGGAGTTTTTCGAAAGTTTTTTCTGGTGCAACAGCATTAAGCCAGGGGTTATCATCAGCAGGAAATCTAAGCCAGTTTATCTGATTTTCCCAGTCTCCAGCATTATCTACAGGTGTATTTCCGGCGTTATGGCATACATAGCATGGATTAGCAAAAGCCTGACCTTTTCTAATTTTTCCCGTATCTGTATAGCATTCTAAAGGAATATAAGCTGTTGGATTTTTGTACTTTGTAAACCATGGAAAACCTGCTACCTGTCTTGCAGAAGTATCTTTAGAGCTATCATACTCTTTTGTTATATCTGGTAGGTCAGTTCCTCCTATATTACATCCAGTAAAAATTAAAGCTGTAGATAAAATAACACCTTTAGCTAGCTTCTTTTCCATACTCTACCTCCTTTAGAAGATAAAACCAAATCCAGCCTCAAACCTGTTAGCTTCAGAATTATTTTTATTGTCTCTAAACTGGTAGTCTGCTTTAAAAACTATATTAGGATGGGGTTTAAAATTTATACCTAAAGTCCATATTGTTCTGTCCAAAGCAGGATTTTTACTAAAACCTTCAGGAACTTTGTCGTGAAGATTATATCTTTCATATCTTATAAAAACAGGTAGACTAAAATTACTTTCCCTTTTAATAAAAGGTATTACATCATATGAAACATTTAGGTAATATCCATAAACATCTTTACCTATAACTTCTCCATTGTACAATGATATAAGGTCAGCATCGTCTAAACTTCCTTTAACGTAAACTCCTGTAATTTCTATACCTTCTAATTGATACCTTAGATGTAAATCCCATAAACTAACTGTACCATCTATCCTTTTTCCTGAATATTTTTCTCCTTGTCCTGAATTTCCTCTATAAAATGACGCTCCAGCATATAAACCTTTTATACCTGTATAATCAATTCTTCCTACCACTGCCCAGTCTTCTGATATAGCCTTTGCACCGGCTTGTCTTCCATTCCTAACCCAACTATCTGCTGTAAATCCTATTTCTCCTTTTTTGGTAGCATGAAATCCATTTACTACACCTAAATGATAGTCCCAGTTTCCTGTATTACTAAATATAATCACTCCGTTTTCATTCCACGTTGTTGGAATAATTTTTGTTTCAATTTCTGGTCTTAAAACAGAATTAAAAAATATTGGTTCATGTTGTAAGTTTGTTAAACCTAATGGTATAAGAACATTACCTACTCTTAGATTAAACCATTTATTTATAAGAAAATCCAGATATGCAAACTCAACAGTAACTTCTCCACCTCTTTCTGTGTTAGCACCATGTTCAAACTCAATCTCTGAGTTAAGGATAATATTATCTGTAAACTTATAACCTATATATGGAATAAATCTGTAAAGGTCTGAATAGCTTTTTTTATCAGAAGAATCGTAGTTTATATAAACAATTTCACCATATCCACCAATAGATAACCCTTGTGGACTAAAATAAACTTTAGAAGCAGCATAACCTAAACCTGCAAAAGATTTCTGATAAAGCTCAGGTATAACTGTTTGTTCCTTTAGTTTTTCTATTTCATCTACAAGAACCTGAATTTGTTCTTTTAGAAGATTTATATCCTCCTTAGATTGAGAAAAAACCTGTGTAGAAAAAACGACACTTCCACACAAAGCCGATATAAGTATTTTTTTCATTTTTCTCCTCCTATAATATTTGATTTTTGTATTTCTTTTGATATAAGCTGATTTATGAATAGATAATATTTCTGAAAAACTAATATCCTGTCTGATACAGGTTTAGATACTATTGTTTTAATACATCTATCTGTCTGAATATCTATAAGTTCATATACAAGCTTTTTATTTTTCTCCATACCCTAATCCTTTTATTGAGATTTAGTCTTAATTACATTTATCAGGATACAAAACTAAAAGATATGATAATAATCATACATAACCAATCACTATAAATGCTTAATTATTTACTCATAATTTTTTGAGATTAAATCTCATATTTGGAGAGAAAATGAAGGTTGTTTTGACTATAATTCTATTTTTATTAGTAAATAAAGTTTTAGCTGGATTACTGGTTCACCCTGAAAAAGTTATGAAGGAAAATTTCCCACAATCTAAAATTGAGAAGAAAAATATTTTAATTACAACAGAAAAAGCTAAACAAATAGAAAAACTATCAAATATAAAACTAAAAAGTAAGATTTTTAAAATATACATAGCTAAAAAAAATAACAAAGTTGTAGGGTATGGAATACTACATATGCATCGAGTTCGGACAAAAAATGAAGCTGTTCTTATCTCATTTACTCCTGATTGTAAAGTTGTTGATGTTGAGATAATAGCTTTTTATGAACCACCAGAGTATATACCTGATAAAAAATGGCTGAATTTATTTAAAAATAAAACAGTAAAAGACAGTATAAGGCTAAAATCTGATATTCCAAACATCACAGGGGCTACTTTATCTGCACAGGCAGTTGCAAGAGCTGTAAAACAGGCAACAGCTATATGTGAAGTGGTTTTGAAAAAATGAGATTTGTAGTTCAGTCAAAAAAAGCAACATTAATAAATGTTCTTGTTATACTTTTTTCTTTATCGTTTTATATATTTGTTTTTAGTCTTATATTCTACAGGTTAGAAAGTAATACTTTACTGCCTTCTCAAATTGTACTGGATTTAAAGGGAAATTTAGAGGAATTTTTAGAACCTAAGCCTATATCTACAGTACTGGAACAGATGCATATAAATCTTTTCATATTTAACACGGCTTTACTTATACTCTCTTCTATCTTATATAGAACATTTACAGACAAAAAAGTTAAATTCATACTTATAGTTTCAGGATTTTTTAGTATGTATTTTGAAGAACTATCTACATTAGCAGTTATATATTTAGATGATAAATTTTCATATGTTGTTTCTATAGGGTTTTTTGTGATGGTTTTTATTATGACTTTGATAAACAGTATTAATCTTATATCCTTTTTGACCGGTAAAATAAAATGAGGCTTATATTTACTATAATTGTTCTGTCTTTTATAGGTTATATTTTACAATTGATAACAGGGATTTTAATTTTTTTAGAAAAATACACTTTATCTCCTGATAAAATCACAGATTATGTATTACAAAAAAGTAAAATAGGTTTACTTGAAATTATTTTTCCTCATTTAATTTTTATTCCAGCTTTTAGCTTTGTTTTACTTCACTTTTTGTATTTTATACCTATAAGCAAAAGAATCATAATTTTTTCAACTATAATTTTCCTATCAGGTTTGTTAGAAACTTTATCAACATTTTTTATTTTTTTATACGGCAGTAGTTTTTCTTACATAAAATTATCAGCATTCATTTTTTATGAACTTGGAATATTTACAGTAATATTTTTTATCATTTTTAGCTTCAGAAAATATCACAGATTTTAATAGTTGTAAAATAAGCCGATAATCTAAATTACAGATTATATAGTTTAAGGGATTAATATGGGTTTTTTCTCTTTAGGAAAGAAAGAAAAAAAAGAACCTATAAAGGAAAATAAAAAAGAAATTAAGTTAAACAATAGAAGATGGGATAGATATCTTCTAAATGATAAACATATCATCGATATATCAAAAAAAGGCGCAAAGATAAAAAAAGAAAATATACAGGAAATAAAAAAGGAGTTTTTAGAAATAAAAATAGGAAAAAACATTCTAAAAGCTAAGGTTATACAGGATAAGAAAGATTATTTTTCTGTTGAGTTTTTAGAAGAATTCAAAGATTTAGAGTTCTTAAGAAATAGCGTTTACTCTTTAAAAGAGCACACATCTGAAAAAAGAAAAACTGATATAAATTTTGATTTATGTTCTAGAAATGACACTTTAAGGGCAGTTATAAATCTTCTTGCTGAACTTGAAGACCCAAATACAACATCAGAAAAAATGATTGCATATATAAAGCAGATACCTGACTTAGAGCAGGAAATATTAGAAAAAGCAAACAGTGTAGAAGAAAAATTAGCTGTTGAAATTAAGGACTTATATACTGCA
This sequence comes from Hydrogenothermaceae bacterium, assembly GCA_026984355.1. GTDB lineage: Bacteria > Aquificota > Aquificia > Aquificales > Hydrogenothermaceae > JAADDZ01. The sequence continues at coordinate 1,751 of JALSSG010000258.1, read as the reverse complement.
ATAGCAAGACTTGGATTTAATAGATTAAGAAATCTCGTAAGAGATATAATAACCAAAAAATTATCATTAAATGATAATTCTTTATCTTTTTTCGAGTATTATGAAGCATTTAATATATTTAAAACTATATTCTTTAAAGAAACGGCTCCTTTATTTTCATTTAGAGATATTAAGAATGAAGGAAGAAGTCTTTTATCAACAGAAACAGCTATATTTTCATATTATACAAATGAAAAATTAAGTATAAAGAAATTTTATAAGAATCCTTACAGATTATACTCAGGATTTTCAAGAATCTTAGAAGAAGAAATAAAAGGTATAAATATCCTTGAACTTGGTAAAAATTACTTTGTAGATTATTTAGGATTTTTCAAATATCTATACGATGGTTATATATTAGCTCATCTATTTTTAAATCCATATCTTGACTTAAAACAAATAAAGATATCTCTTTCTCAAAGAAAATTACGATTTGGATACGTATCCTATCTTACTTTTTTAGCAACCGTTGGTGTATTACAAAGAGATAGAAAGCATATGTATAAAGTGATAAATAGGTTATCAAGATTTGGAATGGATACAGGAAAAGTCCTTGAATATATAAATTCAGTTGTTTCTTCTGCAAATAATGCCTTATCCAATATGGGATTAAGAAGGGTTATTAAACCTGCTTCAATTCCCACTTATGCTATTTCCTTAAAGAAAATCTTTCCAGAAAATATATACTTTTCCTACTTTGAAAGTAGGATAAAACTAATAGAAAAAGTAAAAAGAGTATGTTTTAGACATGAGGATAGACAGTTTTTAGGATATATACTTGATATAGTTTTAAATGCTCAGGAAACAAAAATGAAGAATAAGAGTTTTTGCATAATTCCATGTAAAAATTTAGAAGATGAAGAGATAGATATTCACATGTTTGAAGGATTTGATATAGTAATTTTTAAAGATATAGATTGTTTACCAGAAAAATTATATAGAGATTTTCAAAAACTATGGAAAGAGTTTGAAGGTACAGTAATAACTACATTTTCAATATATTCTTTTTTAGATTATAAAAATGAAGATTTATATAAGCTTTTAAACCCATATATAATTGATGTTCCTTCATTTTTCAATAAATCACAAATGTACGATATCCTTAAAGAAAAACTAAGTGAAGATTTAGATGAATTTTTTGAGGAGGAATTTTTTAGAAAAGATAGAATTTTAGACTATAAAAATGAAAGTTTAAGCTATATACTACATGATATAATCAAAACATCATCCCTATTTCAGTAAACATACCAAACCACCTGTATTTTTCTCTTATCTCTTGTTTAGTCTTTTTGGTGATTGTCCTTGCATCTAATTTCCAGTGTCTATACCCTACAGCTATATATGCATTTTTTATATATGAATAGCTTAAAAACCTAAACTTCAGCATACTTTTAAGGTCTAAAACAAAATTTCTTTTTGCATAAATCTCTTTCCCTTCTGTATTCCATTCAACTAAAAGAAAATCAGGAACTAAAGGAAAATAGACTTCAAATCCATAATAAGCCATAGGTATAACTTTATTAAAACTTATTTCATCAGATACCTTAAAGAAAAATAAAGGAACTTTTATCGTATATTTAGTACGAACTTTCAGGTCTTTTATAGCGATTCCTAACTTTGGTACAAAGTAATCGGAAAGATAAAACTTATAATAAAAAATATAATCAAACTCTTTAGCTTCTGTCTTTTGTTTTACATCAACAGCACTTATG
>JALSSG010000257.1 GCA_026984355.1 Hydrogenothermaceae bacterium | reverse complement strand
ATAGACCGAATACTATAGATGGTAGTAGAAATCATCAGAATAATAATGAAAGAAGAGGAAGATAAATATGAACAAAAAATTAAATAGTTTATTGCTATTTATTTCTTTGTTATTTACTTCTATATCTGGTTATGCTTTTAATGATTCAGATTTAGATGGTGTAGAGGACAGTTTTGACCGCTGTCCTGATACACCATTTGATGTTCTTGTTAATCAATATGGATGTCCTATAGAAAAGAAAAAAAGCTACACTATTTATCTTAGAACAGGACCTGGATATACAGATAGTAATGGATATTACAATTATCTGTGGAATTTTTCTGTTGGATTTCTTTATAGGAAAATTTATCTTTCTCTTTCTACAAATTACTATATTTATGACTCAATACTTGATAAAGATGCGTTAGGAGATACGTACTTTTATGGAAGTTATACATTTAATTTAAAGAAACTATATATATATCCAGGGATAACTGTAAAGATACCTACAGCAACAGATAATCTTGGAGATGGCAAGTTTGATTATACTCCATCTTTATATTTAGATTATATTTTTAATTCTTTGGATTTATTTGTTTACTACGGCTTTATATTTAGAGGGAATAATCAGTTTGATGACACTTATACAACCTCTATAGGCTTAGGCTATCAATTGGATAAGTTTTATTTGAGTGGTTCTTATGATTTTAATGGTGATAGCAGTAAGTATGTTTCTATTTTCAGTAGTTTTGACCTTACAAAAAAGTACTATCTTTTATTTAACTATAGTTATGGTTTAAATCAACAATCTATTAAACATTTTGTATCACTTAAAGTAGGTGTAAGGCTATGAATGGGAAAATTCTTCTTATAGAGGACGATAGAAATTTAGCAGAAAGCCTTGCAAAATTTTTACAGATACATGGATTTGACGTTGATGTTGCTTATTCTTATGATGAAGGGGCTATAAAAACATTTGATAATAAATATGATATGTATCTTGTAGATATAAATCTTGGAGATGGAGATGGAATAGAACTTGTAGAAGCTTTGAGATTTGCAGATGATTCTACCCCAGTAATTTTTATAACTGCCTTAAGTGATATAAAAACTATAGCAAAAGGTTTTGAAGTGGGAGCAGAAGACTATATAAAAAAACCTTTTGACTTAGAAGAGCTTTTAATAAGAATTAAAAGTAAGTTAAATAGAAAATTTGTGCAAAAAAAAGATGAAGATGCTCAGGAAATACACTATAAAAACTTAACTTATAAAGGTGGAAGATTTTTCGTAGAAGGAAAAGAGATAGATTTAGGAGAAGTACAAAGAGAAATTTTATTAAAACTGCTAAAAAACAGAGGAAGAGTTGTTCCTAAAGAAAACTTTTATCAGCTTATGAAAAGTCCAAATCCTACAGCACTGCGAGTAGCTATTACAAAACTTAAGAAAAAAACAGGTATTGATATAAAAGCGATTAGAGGTCTTGGATATACAATTGATTAAAAATATAATCCCTCAAACGAAATATGAAAAAGAGTCTTTTGTAAAATCTTTTTTACTGTTTTTTTTATCTATAGAAATTCTATTAGGAGTTATAGCTTATTTGTTTTTTAAAAATGAAGTTGCTCAACTAAAAAATCAGATATACCTTGAAATGAAAAATTATAGTTATTTATTTAAAGGTGATAAGTTTGATTTAAAATTGTTGGAAAATGTCGATAACAAATCTTTTTATCAGCTTTATGAAGATGAAAAATCTTTATATATAATAGTTCCTATACCATTTTCTAAAAAAGAAGCTTTAAAGATAGAATATCCTAAAGAAAAATTTCAACAGCGATTATTAAAAATCAAGAAAAGGATAATATCTATATTTATTGGATTTAGTGTTATATCTTTTATTTTATCTATTATTTTTGCTCTTTATAGTCTATACCCTGTCAGAAAAGGTATTTCTCTTATTGATGAATTTATAAAAGATATCATTCATGACCTTAATACTCCTATCTCAACCATATTAATAAATCTGAAACTACTTAAACTAAAACATAAACAAGATGAAGAAATTGATAGAATAGGTCAGGCTTCTAATCAGCTTGTTATGACTTATGAAAATCTTAAATTTTTAAGTAAAGAGTCAGAAAAAAATTTTAAAGAAGTTAGATTAGATAGTATCATAAAAGAGATTGTAGAAGGTCTAAAAAACTTATATCCAGATATAAAAATTCAGATAGATTTAAAACCAGTAAATTTGCAAACAGACGAAACGGCTGTAAGAAGAATAATTTCAAATCTTATCTATAATGCTTTTAAACATAATGTAAAAAATGGATGGATAAAAATACAACTTGATAAAAACTTTCTTATAATCAAAAATAGTTCAAAAAATATAAAAAATCCAGATAAGGTATTTGAAAGGTATTACAAAGAATCCCAAAGGGGTATGGGAATTGGTCTTTCAATAGTCAAAAAGCTGTGTAAAGAACTAAACTGGGATATAGAGTTTAACTATAAGGACAATATAGTTAGTGTACAGATAAATTTTCAATGACTAAGTTTTAAACTCTATCTGGTCATCTTTACATTCATAATCTTCACCACTTATCTTTTTTACTCCAGAGCTTACTTTACACGCAAGGTCTTCCACTTTACTTTCTATTTCCTGTTTAGCGTTAATTATTGTGTAAACGATAAAACCACCCATAAGTATTATTGAAGATATAATTAGTAAAATATAGATGAGTTCCATGGCTAAACTCCTTTGAGTTTACTTTACAATTATAATATTAAGAATAATTATTTTATATTCAACTATATTTTTTATATTATTCTAATATTCCTTTTTTTCTTAGTTCCCATGATTTGAATATTGCATATATAGCTGGTACAAGTAGCAATGTAAGTACAAGAGAACTTAATATACCTCCAATCATAGGAGCGGCTATCCTTTGCATAACTTCCGAACCTACACCTGATATATACATAAGAGGAATTAAACCAGCTAAGATTGATGAAACAGTCATCATTTTAGGTCTTACTCTTAAGACTGCTCCTTCATAAATTGCATCAAAAAATAGCTTTTTATTTAGCTTGTTGTGGATTTTAATATATTTTTTAACAGCATCTTCTAAATATATAATCATAACTATGGCTGTTTCGGCAGCAACACCAAGTAATGCTAAAAATCCAACAACAACTGCAATAGATAGGTTAAAGTTTAAGTAGTCTATATACCATAAGCCACCTATAAGAGAAAATGGCACAGAAAGGAGTATTATTAAGGTATTTTTGAGACTTTTAAAGGTTATATAGACAAGTAAGAAAATAATCATTAAGGTAGCAGGAACAATATACATAAGTCTTTGTTTAGCATGTTCAAGATACTGACTTTGTCCTGCCCATTCTATAAAGAAACCTTTAGGCAAGTCTATATTTTGCTGAATTAAATAGTTTGCTTTTTTTACATAATCTTCAGCTGTTATATTCTGAACTGGTGTTATGTAGATAAAAATAACTTTCATACCTTTTTCTGATTTTATAACAGAAGGAGCTTCTGTATAGTATACATCTGCTATTTGTTTTAGTAAGATACCTCTATTTAATGGTGTTGGGATAACTATATTTTTTATTTCTTCTATATTCTTTCTATAATCATAAGGAAACCTTATTAGGATTGGATATCTTTCAAGCCCTTTATAAAAAGTAGATACAGGCATACCACCTATAGCAGACTGGATTACTTGTTCTACATCTTCAGTTTTAAGTCCGTATCTTTGTAATTTTTCTTTTTTGATATCTATGTTTAGATAATATCCTTGAGCTATTCTATCAGCAAAGACTGATAAGCTTTCTGGCATTTTTTGTAATAATTTTTCTATTTTGTCTGCTACTTGCTGAAGTTTGTCTATATCATCTCCATATAGTTTAATTCCAATTGGTGTTCTTATCCCTGTAAGCAACATATCTATTCTTCCTCTAATTGGGTATGTCCAGCTATTTGTCAGTCCAATTACTTTAAGTTTTTCTTCCATTTCCATCATAAGAGATTCATATGTTGTTCCTGGTCTCCAAAACTTTTTAGGTTTAAAGGTTATGATAGTTTCTATCATGGATAATGGAGCTGGGTCTGTAGCTGTCTCAGCTCTCCCTGCTTTACCAAAAACTGTATCTACTTCTGGAAAAGAAGCAATGATTTTGTCAGTTAACTGGGTAAGCTGTTTTGCCTGTGTGATAGATATACCAAAAGGGGTAACTGGCATATACATAAATGTTTGTTCATTTAACATAGGCATAAATTCCCAGCTAAGCTTTTTATATAGTGGGTAAATTATAAATAAAGAACCTATTGTTAGAACTAAAACTAAATATCTTAACTTAAGGACAATTTTAATAATAGGAGAGTATAGTTTTATTAAAATCCAGTTTATAGGGTTCTTCTTTTCTTCTATTATTTTTCCTCTTATAAACCATACCATTAATATAGGTACTAACGTAACTGCAAGTATTGTAGCTCCAAGCATTGCAAAGGTTTTTGTATATGCTAATGGTTTAAATAAAAGTCCTTCCTGTCCTGTAAGTGCAAAGACTGGTAAAAATGAAACAACAATCAATAACAAAGCAAAAAATATAGGTCTTCCAACCTGTTTAGCAGCTTCTACTATTGCTTTAACTCTTTCCTCTTCTGTATAAAAACCTTTTTCTTTTTTTAATGCTTCTAAATGTTTATGTGCATTTTCTACCATAACTATAGCAGCATCGACCATTGCTCCAATAGCTATAGCAATTCCTCCAAGAGACATTATGTTTGATGTAATTCCAAAAAATCTCATCAGTAAAAATCCTATAAGAATACCAAGAGGAAGAGTTATAAGTATTACAAGGGAACTTCTAAGATGAAATAGAAATATTGCTATTACAACTAAAACTATGATACTTTCTTCAAGTAAAGCTCTTTTTAAAGTTCCTACAGCTTTTTCTATAAGTTCTGAACGGTCGTAGGTGATTATCAGTTTTATATCTTCAGGTAAAGATGCTCTTATTTGCTTAATTTTTTCTTTTACTCTTTGTATTACCTGATAGGCATTTTCTCCATATCTCATAACTACAATTCCACCAACAACCTCACCTAAACCATTCAAATCAGCCATTCCTCTTCTATTCATAGGTACAATTTCAACCTTTGCTATATCTTTTACTCTTATTGGTACTGCTCTTTTATCAGTTTTTATAGTTATGTTTCTAATATCCTGTAAGGATTGAACATATCCTTTTCCCTGTATTATAAATTCAAAACCATTTATTTCTATTGTTCTTCCACCAGTGTCGTTATTGTTTTTTCTAACTGCGTTTATTATTTCTTTTAAGGAAAGGTTATATATTCTAAGTTTCTGTGGGTCTACTGTAATTTGAAATCCTTTTACAAATCCACCTATAGAAGCAACCTCTGATACACCATCAACTCCTAATAAAGCATATCTTATATACCAGTCTTGAAGCGTTCTTAACTCTGCTAAGTTTCTTTTATCTGAATATAAAGCATATTCAAATACCCAACCTACTCCTGTAGCATCTGGTCCTAATGTGACCTCTGCTGTTTTAGGAAGTTTATCTTTTATTTGAGATAAATATTCTAATACTCTACTTCTTGCCCAATATATATCTGTTCCTTCCTTGAATATGACATATACTGCAGATGTTTCAAAAGAAGAGATACCTCTAACAGTTTCTATATTAGGTGCTGATAAGAGAGTACTCACAATTGGATATGTAATCTGGTCTTCAATAACAGAAGGAGATTGTCCTTGCCATTTTGTAAATATTATTACCTGTGGTGGTGATAAATCAGGTATAGCATCTAAAGGCGTAGTTTTAACAGCCCATAAAGATGCTCCAAAAATTATTAAGATTACAGATAAGACGATAACTTTATTTTTTACAGACCACTCTATTAACTTTTCTATCATCCTTTTTACCTTCAGTGGTGATGGTGTATCATAGGTTTTTGTGTTTTATCTTTGTCTTTTTTTAGATATTTTCCTCGTAGCTGAGCATCAGCATCGAGTAAGAATAATGCAGAGTTTGCAACAACAGTTCCTTCTTCAATTCCATCTATTATTTCGTAGTATCCATCTATCAATCTTCCGATTTTTACAAAAACTGGTTCAAATACTCCTTTTCTTGTCTGAACAAACACAATCTGCCTTTTTCCAGTGTCTAAAACGGCAGTTTCTGGTAGTACTAATTTTTTTCCTATTGGAATTTTTATATGAATTTTAGAGTACATTCCTGGTGTTAGTTGATAATTTGGATTTGGAATTACTATCCGTACATCAACAGTTCTATTTTTTTCGTCCATCATTGGATATATATAGTCTATTTTCCCTTTATAATGTTTCTCTGGATATGCTTCAAACATAATCATAACTTCCTGTCCTATTTTTATAAAAGGCATATCAGGTTCATACACTTTAGCCATCAACCATAAATCTCTATGTCTTGCTATTTTTAGGACTGGTTTTCCTGCTTTCACTTCAGACCCTAAGTAAACAAACTTTTCCATAATCCAACCATCATAAGGAGAATATAAAGTCATAGTTCTTTGAACCTTT
>JALSSG010000256.1 GCA_026984355.1 Hydrogenothermaceae bacterium | reverse complement strand
GTCCGTATGACAAAAAAAACTTATAATTTTATGATTTTTTTAATAAAATTTACCGTACTATGAAAGATAATTATCACAAAAAGAGCATCTATAAAATCCTACACTGGAGGAAAAAATGGAAATTGAGGTTGTACCTATTATAGAAAGACTAAAAGCAGAAAATGGAAAAATCCTTTTAACTACTCATGAAAATCCTGATGGAGATGGTATAGGAGGAATGCTTGCTTTATATAAATTTTTAAAGAAAAAAGGAAAAAATGTAGTATGTGCTATGAAAGATGATGTTCCGTATATATACAATTTCTTACCCTTTGTAGAAAACATAAAGAAACTACCATTAAATGAAACATTTGACCTTACTATTGTAGTAGATGCTGTAGGTCTTCATAGAGTAAAAGCTCCTGTAGAATCAAAAGAAGTTTTAAGAATAGACCACCATCTTGGAGGAGACTTTAACAAATCAGATTATATAGACCCTAATGCTCCATCTACAACATTTCTCGTAGGAAAACTTCTTAGAGAATGGGACGAAGATGCCATAGACAGTGATATAGCAACATGCATATATACAGGACTTATAACTGACACAGGCTCATTTAGATATAACAATGTAGACGAAAAAGCATTTGAGATGGCAAAGTTCCTTGTAAAGAAAGGAGCAAATCCATCATATATATCTACAATGATTTTTGAAAGAAACAAACCAAATGTTATAAAGCTTTTGACAAAAACCCTTTCTACTTTAGAGATACACTATAATGGTCTTATAGCTTCATTAGTTGTAAGAAGAGAATTTATAGAACAGACAGGAACAACTGAAGAAGATACAGAAGGATTTGTAAACTACGCCCGTAGTATAGAAGGCGTTGAAGTTGCATTTATTATGATACAAAAACCTGATAGAAAAACATGGAGAGTATCCCTTAGAGGAAAAGGAAAGATACCTGTGAGAGAGATTGCCAAAAAATTCGGTGGTGGGGGACATAGAGATGCTGCAGGATGTAGAATAGAAGGCGGTGAATATGAAGTAAAAAGAAAACTTATAGAAACAGCCACTCAAATCATACAGAAAACTATAGTAGAAAAAGAACATATACTTATATGAACAAAAATTCACTACACATCGTAATATCATCATAAGTTATTCATACAAAAGGAAAAACACGGATTAATTTATTTTTATTTTTTTACGAAAATGTTTTCTGTGTATTTATGGTAAAAGGCAGGGAGGCGGATGAAAAGTAAAACTATTATACCAAAAAACACAGAATCACCTTTTGAAAAAGATGAAATGTTTTTCTCTACCACAGACTTAAAAGGTAGGATTTTATCTGGAAATCAGGTCTTTATAAGAACAAGTAAATATAACAAAGAAGAAATAATAGGAAAACCTCACAACACTGTAAGACATCCAGATATGCCTAAGCTAATTTTTAAACTTTTGTGGGATTACATACAGTCTGGCAAACCTATTGTTGCTTACGTAAAAAATATGGCTAAGGATGGTAGTTATTACTGGGTTCTTGCTACAGTTTTACCTATAAAAAACAGTAAAGGAGAAACTGAAAAATATCTATCAATAAGAATAAAACCAGAAACAAAATATCTGAACTTTATAAAGGAATTATATAAAGAATTAAAGCAGATAGAAGAAACAGTAGGATTAGACAAAGCATATGAACATCTGATAAATAAACTTAATCACATTGGATTTAAAGACTATGACGATTTTATGAAAAAAGTTTTAGAACAGGAACTTAAACTAAAAGAAGATATACTTGTACCAAAGATAAACAATAAAATATCTTTTTCTAAAAATATGAAACAGATATACAACATATTCCTTTCCTTTAAGGAAATTCAATCGATATATAAAGAAATCTATCAATATACAGAGGAATTTTTTAAAGCAGGAAAATTTCTAAAAGAAAATTCAGAGAGTATATTTTCTCTGTCAGATGATATAAGACTTATATCTTTAAACTCATCTGTTGAATCTTATAAACTTGGAGCAAACGGAAACTCTTTTTTTGTACTTTCTACAGAAATGAGAAAAACAGCAGAAAAAAGCGCAAAAATTGTAAAAGAAGTAGAAAAATTAATAAATGACGCTCTTTCATCTATAGAAGAAATTGTATTTAATATGAGTATTTCAAAATTAGCTATCTTTATGATAAATAAATTCTTAGAAGAGGTTTTATGCGATAAATGTGGAGAAAACATAACACCTCAAGTAATAACTGATATATGTGATAATAAATCAGCAATAAAGGAAAGACTTGTAAACATAAATAAAATTTCAAAACAGTTAGACTTATGTTTTAATAAAATACTGACTTATCTAAAAACTATAAAACATCTTATTAAAAGGCTTAACTTTTTATATCTATCTGGAATGGTTGAATCAGCCCACCAGATAAAAACAAACTTTTCAATAATATTTTTACAGATAAATGATTTAGTAAGCTGTACAAAAAACACAATAGACAGTTTAAGCTCAAGTCTAAGTTCTATTTACGAAGGCAACAAAACAATAAAAAAAGATATAGAAAGAATTCTTGATATTGTAAACGATATAGAATTAACACTTAAGAAGATTAATAATCAAGTTTCCATTGGTTAATAAGTAAATATAATGGAAACTGTAATTTTTTAATACCAAAAAATACCAACTGATTTTCTAAGATTAGCTTATTATCTAGATTTTTCTGTAGGATTAAAAAATCCTCTTTATCATAAAAGGAAACTTTCACTTTGTCAAAATTAATACCTGTTTTTTTAGGAATTATCAGAAGTTTTATAAACAAAGTTTCATCTATATACTTTGTCTCTAAAACAGCTGTTATATTGTTGTCAGAGTATTCTTTCCATCTTTTATAATCATTTACCTTTTTTACACTAAACTTTTTATCAAGCTTGATTATAACAGTATCTTCTATCTTTTCAATTTTGCCAGTAAAATTATCCAGTCTGTAAATCTGTTTACCATTACCAATAAATTCATACCTATTACTAAACAGGATTGCTATAGCAAGTATTACGATTGCAAAAGAAGCGATAACCAGATGCATAAGATACCAGAATTTAATTAATAAAATTCAGAAAATAAATCTAAATAAAAAACAAGACTTAGTCAAATAAAAATGCATCTCTTACACTACCTAATATGTCTTTTACACCTTTGAATTTACCAGAACATATGTTGTCTTTTTCAAGCATATAATACTGGTCTTTTGTCATTGGAGGGTCAGGGAATAAGGAAAAAAATGGAATAAAAAATAATAAAGCACCTCTTGGTATCTCAACTACAGGTCTATTTACACCTATGTATTTTAAAGCGAATTTGAATAAATATTTATAAGTTATAACTTTGTCTCCACAAAGTTCAAAGATAACATTATCAAAACTATTTAGAACTTTCAAAAAACAGTCCCTAACATCATAAATATTAACAGGTTGAACCTTTCCTTTAGGAGCTATATAAAAAGGAGCTATTTTAGAAAACCTTTTTAAATCACTAAATAACTTTTGTTCTTTTCCCATTATTATAGAAGGTCGAAATATATTATAACTAAGTCCTGATTTAATCAGATATTCTTCAGCAAGGGCTTTTGTTTTCATATATTCACTTTTAGATTTTTTATCTGCTCCTAAAGCAGACATCTGAATAAATTTTTTCACACCTGCGTTCTTTGCACCATCAACCAAACTCTTTGTAAACTCAAAATGAACCTTATAAAAAGTACTTCCTTCTTTCTTATTCTCCTTTAAAATACCAAGTAAATTTATAACTATATCAGGCTTTGATTTTTCTACTAGAACAGATAAATGTTCTGTAAAAGGAATAAGAAAAATATTTTTTCTGCAGTTTAATACTTTTTGAGCTTTTTCCATATTCCTTACAGGTAAGTAAAGCTGATGCTCTACACAAAGCTTATTAGCTATATATCTACCAACAAAACCTGTAGAACCAGTCATAAGAATTTTCATATCTAAACCTCAAAATTTTAGTCTTGATTTGTTAAATTTAAAACATATATTACCACCAAAAATTAACAGGGGGAATGAATATGAAAACTTTAGCATGGATGTCAGAAAAAAAAGATAATGGAAAAGTTTTATGTAAAGCATGTAGTCAAAGATGTATTTTAGATAAAGGAGAACTTGGAAAATGTGGAATTAGAGTAGTTGGAGAAGATGGAAATTTATACCTAACCACATACGGACTTGCTGCAGCATACAATGTAGACCCTGTAGAAAAGAAACCATTATTCCACTTTTTACCAAATACACCAATTTTCTCTATTGGAACTGTTGGATGTAATATGAGCTGTAAATTCTGTCAGAACTGGGAGATATCACAATTTCCACAAGAAAATCAAGGAAAAGTTTTTGGAATTCAACTTATGCCAGAAACTATTGTAAATATATGTAAAACCAATAACATCCCATCAATAGCATATACATACAACGAACCAGTAGTATTTTTTGAATATGCTTATGACACTATGAAATTAGCAAAAGAAAATGGAATAAGAAATGTTTTTGTATCAAGTGGATACGAAACAAAAGAAGCTCTTGATACACTTGCTCCATACTTAGATGCAATGAATATAGACCTTAAAGCATTTAATGACAAATTCTATAGAGAAATTGTTGGAGCCAGATTAAAACCAGTCTTAAAGTCTATTGAACACGCTAAAGAACTTGGAATATGGGTAGAGCTTACAACCTTAATAATACCAGGATATAACGATTCTGAAGAAGAACTTAAAGAAGCTGCGAAATGGATAGCCTCTATAGACAAAGATATGCCATGGCACCTGTCAAGATTTTTCCCAGCATGGAAGATGAAAGATGTACCACCAACACCAGTAGAAACGCTAAAAAGAGCTTATGAGATAGGCAAAGAAGCAGGATTAAACTATGTATATGTAGGAAACTTAGATGATGAAGATAGAGAGTCAACATACTGTCCAAACTGTGGTTTTAGAGTAATAGATAGAAGAGGCCATATAGGACAGTTTGTTGTAAACAACTTAGAAGATGGAAAATGTCCAAAATGTAAAACAGAAATTAAAGGTGTGTGGAAGTAAGACGAAAATAACTGTGAGAAATAAATTAAAGATGGATATATATTGCAGATTAGATGTAAACTATACAGCAAACTAAAGAAGGGGAAGCCTTTAGAACCATACGATTTAGAACTAATATCACAGATAGCAAAAAGAGAGCTAAGGTTTCTTGTTAAATCAGGTATTCCCCTCACTCCTCAAAACTATGAAAGATGGTTTAAAGTGTTTTGCTACATAATAGAAAAAAATCAAGAATACTCAAGAGACGAAATTTTGAAGCTGTATGAAGTTATAAACAAATCAGATGAATCCCTACAGGACAAAGAAAAAGAACATATAATCCAGAACATATTAGAAAGTCTTAAAGAAGAAGCAGAAATACTTGTAGAAAACATAAGAAATTATGACCATAACCTAATAGAAAAAGAAAACAAAATAGTAGAAAAATCACAGGATATAAATCAGGAACCTGTAAAAGATTTATTAAACCAGATAGTACATGAGCTTAAAGATATAAGAAAACAAAATGAAACCTTCAGAGAAAAAATAGAGGTTCAAATAAGAAAAATAAATCAGTTAGAAGACGAACTAGAAAGGGTAAAAGCAGAAGCAAAACAAGACTCTTTAACAAAACTTTTAAACAAAAAATCTTTTGAAAAAATTCTTCAGGAATACATCAATATTTATAAAAAGTATAAAAAAATATTCTCACTTATACTCCTTGATTTAGATAATTTCAAACAGATAAATGATACATATGGGCACGTTATAGGAGATGAAGTACTTAAACATGTTGCCAATGTACTAAAACAGTACTTAAGAGATAAGGATATAATAGCGAGAGTAGGTGGAGAAGAGTTCGCCATTTTACTACCTGATGTTGATATAACTATAGCATTTAAAATAGCAGATAGACTAAGAAATATACTAGAAAACAGAATTATAGTTATTGATAGAAAACCTATAAAAATAACAGCGAGCTTTGGGATTATAGAAATCAACGAAAAGATAAACAGCTATAAAGACATACTTCAACTGGTTGATATAGCACTTTATAAAGCCAAAAAATCAGGAAAGAACAGAGTAATAATTTATCAAGATTGAAAAAATTTTTTCAAGGTATAATCTATTAAAGTTAAAATCATATATTTATCTAAGGTTATCTATAGTGGATAAAATAAATCTAAAATTCAAACAAGTAGACGATACTCCAACATGTAAAAAATGTAATGATATTGGATGGGTTTACACAAAAAAAGGCGTCGTAAGATGTTCATGTAAATTAGGAAACTTTGATAAGAACATATACGAAAGAATGAGAATTCCACCAAGGTACAGACACGTAAGTCTTGAAACTTTTCAAATACTAAAAAAATATAACCATCATAAAGTTATTGAAGAAGTAAAAAAATATATACTTTCAAATGACTTTAAACTTGGTAAAGGATTATTTTTTGTTGGAAGTCCCGGTGTTGGAAAAACACACTTAGCTATATCCATACTAAAAGAATTTTATAAAAAAAGAGGGATTGTGGGCCTTTTCTATGATACTAA
>JALSSG010000255.1 GCA_026984355.1 Hydrogenothermaceae bacterium | reverse complement strand
ATTCTGAAGTTATTAAGTTTTTACATCAAACTATTGAAAATTATGAAGCAGTAATACCTGTAATTAAAGATAAGTTTCAACCACTAAATGCTTTGTATAAGAAATCTGCTTTAGAGAAGGCTAAGGATATATATAAGAGTGGACAAAAATCTATGTTCTCATTTATAAAGCAACTAAATAAGAAAATTATATATGAAAAAGATTTAAAAAATATTGATAAAAAACTTTATACATACTGGAGTATAAATACACCTGAAGATTACGAAAGATTAAAAAACCTTTGTTAAAACTAATTTGTAGATTAACCTTTTTATACACATAACAAAATCTTAGTTTACTATTGTCAAATTTTTAAAATTTATTATATTTTCTCACAAGAAATTAAATCAAAAGGGGGAAAAGATGTTGTCTGTTAGACAACCTGCAGTAAGCAACTTATTTTATCCTGGCCAATCATTAGAATTAAGAAATATGCTTACAGAGTTTTTAGAACAGGCACCTTTGTATCCATATAAACCTGAAGCGGTTATAAGTCCACATGCTGGATATATATATTCTGGACCTGTAGCAGCTGTAAGTTATAAACAGTTTTTAAACTTAGATAAGAAAAAGCATTACGATATCCTATTAATAGGACCTTCCCATTATGTACCTTTTAATGGCGTATCATTTGGTTATTATGATTATTGGCTTACACCTTTAGGACAGGTAAAGGTAAATAAAGAAAGGATTGATAAGTTTGTTTTAGAAAATAAAAACCTACCAATTACGCTAAATACAATACCTCATATAAAAGAACATTCTTTAGAGGTTCAGGTTCCATTTTTGCAAATGGTTCTAGAAGATTTTTCAATTATTCCTTTAGTTTATGGTCAGATTCATTATTCAATAGTTGAGTATATAATGGACTACTTTAAAGATGAAAATACTATAATCGTTGTAAGTACAGATTTAAGCCATTACTATCCAGATAATGTAGCAAAGCAGATAGATTACCACTGCAATATTGCAGTAGAAAAACTTTCTTTAAAAGAAATGGAAAAATGTGAAGCATGTGGAAAAATAGGTATGGAAGCAATAATAGACTTAGCAAAAAGGAAAAACTGGAAAGCTAAAGTTTTAGATTATAAAACTTCTGGTGATACTTCAGGGGACAAGTCAGCTGTAGTTGGATATCAAAGTTCAATTTTTTATGTGGAGGAGAAATAATGGAAGTAAAAAATAATATTATTAGAAGTCTTGATGAGATAAAAGATGAAGAAGGATATTATCTTCTATCTCTTGCTGAAAAAGCTGTACATGATTATGTTAAGGAGAAGAAATTGTTTCAACCAGAAAAGATTAAATACGACATAGCTAAAAAGCTAGGAGCTTCTTTTGTTACTTTGGAAAAAGAAGGTAATTTAAGAGGATGTATAGGTTCTATCATACCTTATAGAGAGCTTTATAAGGATGTTATTGAAAATGCAGTAGCTGCAGCAGCTAAAGACCCAAGATTTACACCTGTAAAACCTGAAGAATTAGACAGTATTGATATAAAACTTTCAGTACTATCATTTCCTAAAGAGATTTTTTATACAGATTATATGGATTTATTGAATAAAATAGAGCCTTATAAAGATGGGCTTATCATAAGATATGCTAATCATCAAGCAACATTTTTACCGGATGTGTGGTATCAAATTCCAGATAAAGAGCTTTTTTTAGCAAATTTAAGTTATAAAGCAGGTCTTCCACCAGAATTTTGGAAAACAGGTTTGCTGGATGTTTATAAGTACCATACAAAAACCTTTACGAAAACTAAATTAAAATAATATTTTTAAGTTTTAGATTTAGAAAGCTTCTTTAAAAAAGTAAGCTGTGGCTCTGTTTGTGGGAGGAAGCCTTTTTTCATTACTTCATCTAAAGCTTTTTCATAAGTTAAACCTTTGTATATAAGATAACCTGCAAGGAAAGTTCCACTTCTTGCCTGTCCATATTTACAGTGAACAACGACCTTTTTACCATCTTCTAACAACTGGTCTATATACGAATATATAGGTACTATTTCTTCCTCAAGATATTCTGTACACATGGAAGATGGAACTCTTATTACTTCAAATCCATATTTTTTTTGCTCCTCTGCAAGCCACTTACCATAATCCCCATCAAGAAGATTAATAACTAAATCAACTCCTTCTTTTTTCCACTGTTCTAACTCATCTATGTCTGGTGCTCTACTTCCACCTAATGTTTTGTAAACCCATCTTATCATTTTAAGTAAAGTTTCCTTGTTGATTATTTAGAGCTTGTTATTCTAACATACTTCTAAGTTTTGAAATTTTCAATAAGCTTAACTAGCTCATCAGTTTCTTTTTCTAAAGTCTTAATGGTTTTGACTATACTTTCTACTATTTTGCAGGATTCTTTCAAATCGTCAGAGAAAGTATTCACCTGTTTATCTATATTTACTACTAATATTCTTTGTGAATCTACAGATTCGAGTATTTTTTTACTTGCTAAGTTTATGTCTCTAACAGCTTTAAATATCTGGTCAAATATACTATTTGTATTTTTTATAGTTTTTATTCCTTCTTCTACACTAGCTTCTACATTTAATATCTCTTCTGATAAGGTATTTGCCTCTTTTTGAATTGTATTTATTATATTTTCAATTTCCTCTGTTGCTTTTCTTGTTCTTTCAGCAAGACTTCTTACTTCGTCTGCAACAACAGAAAAGCCCTTTCCATATTCACCAGCTCTTGCTGCTTCTATAGCTGCATTTAGTGCAAGGAGATTTGTTTGGTTTGCTAATTCATTAATAAAGGTAGTTATATTACCTATTTCTTGAGAAGATTTAGAAAGCTCTTCTATCCTTTTAGATAAAACCTCTGTTTTTTCTTTTATTTCATTTATTTTTTGTGTGCTTTTATCTATATACTGTTTTCCTTCTTCGGTTTTTTGATTGGTTTCTTTTGTTTTTTCTAATGTTTCATTTACATTTTGAGATATTTTGTTGGAAGATTGATTTATTTCTTCTATAGATTCAAGTATTTTATTTATTGTTTCTTTTTGTTGTTTACTTTTTACAGATAGAGAATTGCCCTGATTTTCTAAATCTTTTGTAACTTTAAATACTATTTTTATATTAGATTTTACTTTTGAAACTAACTTGTGTAAATTACTTAGGAACTTATTAAATAATGCTGATAGATACCCTAATTCATCACTAGAGTTTATTTCTATTCTAACTCTAAGGTCTCCTTCAGCTGCTTTTATAAATGATTGGCTAAATTTATCAATTGATTTAGATATTGAGTTTGTCAGTCCAAAAATAAATAGTGCTACTATACCAAGAGAAATAGGAACACCAGCATATATTAGATTTTTAATACTCTTTAGCTCGTTTTCTAAATTTTTTATTTGTTCTTCAAACTGTTCATTTTTTATCTTTACAAGTTTTCTAAAATATTTTCTTGATTCTTCAGCAAGAGGTGTGGCTACTTTTTTATACAGCTTATATGCAGTAAATCTCTTTTCAGCTGGAACATTCTTTAATTTAGATGTTATTTCGTAGCCTTTTTTTATAAAAGCTAAAACTTTATCTTTTGTTTCTTTTATCAGAAGTTTTTCTTTATAATTTAATGCATTTTTTTCTAACTCTTTAAATTTTTCTTCTATACGATTTATTCTATCTTCCATTTTAGCAAGGTCTTTATCTATATTAGAACCGAGCATTATGTTTCTGGTGAGCCTGCTAACATAGTTCATATCCCTGTTAATCTCAAGAATTCCAACTTTACCTAATATAGCTTTTTCTTTCAGGTCTATAAAACTTCCTTCTACTTTGATTAAAAGCAGCATAGTTAAAAATGCCATTATTATGTAAGATGTAATAATAACTCCAAACAAGATTCTTAGTTTGTTTTTTATACTTAACTTAACCATAACCCTTTTCCTTGTTTTAGAATTTTAATAGTATATTTCGTTGTATTGGAGCATTATCATTAAAGATAAGGAGGGGAAAATGGCAAATATTTTAGTGCTTTATGACTCAAATACAGGCAATACTGAGAATATGGCAAAGTATGTGTATGAAGGAGTAAAGAAATATCCAGTAAACTCACGTATAAAACATATAGATTATGCAAAAGCTGAAGATATAATATGGTGTGATGGCTTAGCTTTAGGAACGCCTACGAACATAGGACTTGTTTCATGGAAGATAAAGAGATTTTTTGATGTAGATTTGTTAAATCAATGGGGAAAGATTGATGGAAAGATAGGTTGTGCTTTTTCATCTTCTGGTGGTTGGGGTGGTGGAAATGAAATAGCATGTATGTCAGCACTGATTATGCTAATGAACTATGGATTTTTAGTGTTTGGAGTTACTGATTATGTTGGTGAAGATTTTACTTTACACTACGGAGCAGTTGTTGCAGGTAAACCTAAAAAAGAGGAAGAGATAAAAGCATGTGTTAGACTTGGAGAAAGATTAGCTCAGTGGACATTAGCTTATGTTGATGGTAAAAAAGAGTATTTAGAAATTATAAAAAATCAAAAAGAGGAGGAAGAATAATGGTAGTTGTTATGACTAAATTTCCAATTAAACCAGAATATTTTAATGAGTTTAAAAAACTTGCGGAAAATTTTGGAGAAAAAGGAATAAAAGAACAAAAAGGTTTTATAAAAATGGAGATACTTGAGCCTAAAAAACTACCTATTCCACATCTTCCAGAAAACAATACTTTTATTATTATGACTTACTGGGAAAGTATGGAAGATTTTATAGCTTATACGAGAAGTGAAGCATTTAGAAAAGCTCATGAAAAACAGCCACCTAAGGATATTTTTGCAGGACAGCTTGCAGTTGAGGTATATGAAATAATAAAAGAGGAAACACCATGAATTATATTGAAGCAACATACTTGCTTGTATCAGATAAAAAATTTGATTTAAGTAAGAAGATAAAAGAGCTTATTTCTGATGTGTATGTATGGGACAGGAAAAATTATCCATATGATAAGTCAGTTCTTGATAGGTTTGAAATAAAGGTAACTGACTCTTTTGATTTTAAGGATGAAGATACAAAAGAGTATAGAGCACTGATAAAGCTTGGTTTTCCTGTTTTAATATTTACTTATGATATAACATCTATTATTTCAATAATATTTGGTAGGCTATCTCTGTACGGTAGAATAAAACTGGTTGACATTGAATTTCCTGATTTATTTTTAGAGCATTTTAAGGGTGCAAATTATGGTATTTATGGAGTAAGAGAAAAGCTAAATCTAAAACATGAACCAATATTAATGACAACACTTGAAACATATACATTAGATTTAGAGAAAATTGGAGATTTATTTTATAAAATTGCTACAGCTGGAGCAGACATAATAAAAGAAAATGAAGCATACTTTGACGACAGTCTTGCCCCTTTTGAAGAAAGAGTTAAGCTGTGTATAGATAAAAAGAAAAAAGCTGAAGACCTAACAGGAAGAAAAATTATATATGCCCCTAATTTAACTGGAAAAGTCAGTAGTATAATAGAAAAGGCAAAAAAAGCTGTTGATTTAGGAGTTGAAGCTTTTACTATTAATGTTGTTCCATATGGATTTGAAACACTTCAGAGATTATCAGAGGAAATAGATGCAGTATTTATAGCTAATCCAGCCTTTTCTGGTAGCTTATATCAGACTAAAGATTATGGAATAGAGGCACATGTTCTTTTTGGAAAGTTATTAAGATTAGCAGGCTCTGATATAGTTATCTTTCCATCTCCATATGGAGACTACCCATTATTACATCATCATGCTATGGAAGTTTCAGAAGCACTTAGAGAAAAATTTGGTAATTTAAATCCAGTTTTGCCAGCACCATCTATGGGAATATACCCTCAAATTATTCCACAAGTTTTTAAAGATTTTGGAAATCAGGTTGTGATAAATGTAGATGAAGTTCCTTATTTACATCCAGATGGTATTTTTGCTGGTGTAAAGGCATTTAGAGATATTATAGACTGTACTGTTAATGGAGTTTCTATAGAAGAGTGTTTATCTATAAGTCCGGAGTTAAATAAGGCAATAAAAAAATTAAAAAAATGAAAAAAGATATTATTGTTTTTTCTGATTTTGATGGAACTATAACGAACAAAGATGTAATTATTTCTATAATGGCCAGATTTGCTCCTCCTATGTGGAAAAAAATATTAAGAGATATATTAGATGAGAAGATAACTATTACAGAAGGAGTTTCTAAACTTTTCCAACTAATCCCCTCCTCTAAAAAGGAGGAAATACTAGACTGGATTTTATCAAATATTAAAATCAGAGAAGGTTTTAAAGATTTTTTAATTTTCTTGAATAAGCATGAGATACCTTTTATAGTATTAAGTGGCGGACTTGATTTTTATATATACGAACTCTTAAAACCATATAAAGATTTAATAACTTATATCTACTGTAATAAAGCAGATTTTACAGACAAATATATAAAGGTAAAGTTTATATATGAATGTAATTCTATATGCACAAAAGATTGTGGTATGTGTAAAGGTTCAGTTATTGTGAGATATCCGCAAGAGTTGAAAATTCACATTGGAGATAGTATTACAGATATTTCTGCTGTAAAAGTAGCAAACATAATTTTTGCCAGAGGAGATTTAAAAAATCGTCTTGATAAATTAGGTATAAGGTA